>NZ_BMKZ01000004.1 GCF_014644735.1 Caldalkalibacillus thermarum
GTTACTTGAAAACGACCATTTGGATGGTGTTTGTCAAGAGCGAGAGCGGTCATGCGTATACAAACCTTAATACTTTACTCCTTCGGAGTAGCTAGCTCTAGTTTTTCATAGAACTTTTTACACTACCGTCATTTAGATGGGTGACTTTAATCTATTATTTATTCTTGTCTAGATTTACTTTAGGCCAAAAATTTATTCTTGTCTGTGAGTACGATCACAGATATTGAGAATCATTATCATATATATTCTACTTCAGGAAATGATAATCTTTATATCTGGTTTTATATTTAACCGCTAAGTCAATATGAAGTATATCCGTTTGATCATGATTTATGCCTGCTTATGATCAGCGCTGTGGTTATTGGTTGTCAGCAGGAGATGAACGTTTCCACCTTTTGGTCAGACCTGTACGCTGAGTGAAACAATTGAGAATACTCTAATGCCTAGCGGAGCGAATGAAGAAGATTCGCCAAGGCCATTTGGATGCGGTCATATGAATATGGGTGACATGTTGAATGTGACACTCTCCGCGCCATTGAAGCAATTAAAGGAAGAACATGTTCCGTTGAGAAAAGCGATGGATGTATTTTATGCAACAGCCCAACGAAGAAAACGTGCTTTTTCCAATGGCTGAACGCATGTTGACAACGGAAGAAAAAGAGAAATTGCAACAGCAGTTTCAGTAACTAGTGTTTTGATCGGTAAAAAATGGGGTATCTTCTTACGTAAGCAAGGATACCCCATTAATTTTGGAGTGACACGCAGCGGAGGAGTTACTATGAGGTGTTAAATCCAAAGGAGTAGTGGAACAATGAAACTGAAACCGGGTCAAGTTTTGTTTCATCAAGGCGACACAGGCTCCCTTTATCACCTTAAAGAGGGCTTGCTTAAAATTGTCCGTGTGAAGGAGGATGGCACCTCCACACTGGTCAACCTGATTCTTCCGGGGGAAATTTTTCCCCATCATTCATTGTTGACACAAAAGGAGTATTTTGGCACCGCGGTTGCCCTTCTCAATAGTGAAGTGGAGATCATCACCAGTGACAGCTGGTATCACGAGCTGGACCAAAACCCGGAGCGCCTGAAAGAGATTGCTTTGGTGTTGCAGGAAAAATTAAGGATGATGCAGCAGCGGATTGACCAGCTGACGGCGGTGAAACCAGCGGAACGGTTTGAGCTAGCAGAACGGTGGTTCAGGCGTCATTTTCCCCATTTAGTGCTGGCCGATGTGCTCAACCAGGAAGAAATCGGCCAGTTCATCGGTGTGCGGCGTGAGACGGTCAACCGCTTGCTCAGGAAGCGTTGCCGTCCATAGCTCCCTAGAAAGTTGGGTGTGACTGCTGTCACAATTTGTTCAAGGAACGGCCTGAATCAGTGACAGATATCACTGTAACAAGCGAAGCGGGCCTTTAAAGTTTTAGATAGCTAAGAGACATGAGATAATAGAGGGAAAACAATCCTCATCGGGAGGAATTTATGGTGGAGCATACCAAAACTTTTTATCGTGATACCACTGAGTTTGAGGGGCGGACAATTAACATTCAAGGGCCGGTTACGCATGAAGAGCTTAAGGGTTATGATTTTCATGAAGGTTTAACGGCTTTCAGGCCGCCTGAACAGCAGTATAAAGCCTTGCTGTCGATTGCCCAATTGCCCGAGGCCCGCATTATTGTTTCCCTGGATGGCCATATGATTGTGGCTTATGTTACGTTTTTGTACCCCGATCCACTTGAAAGATGGTCGGAAGAAAAGATGGAAGATTTGCTGGAATTGGGGGCCATTGAGGTTGCCCCTCCTTACCGTAACATCGGGCTGGCCAAACGTATGCTGCAAGTGGCCTTCCGGGATGACGCCATGGAAGATTATATTGTCATCAGTACGGAGTATTACTGGCACTGGGATTTAAAGGGAACAGGTTTGTCTGTGTGGGAGTACCGCAAAGTGATGGAGAAGGTGATGGGCAGTGTGGGGCTGACCTGGTTTGCCACCGACGACCCCGAGATATGTTCCCATCCTGCCAATTGCTTAATGGCCCGGATTGGTAAACGTGTCCCCATGAGCTCCATTGAAAAGTTTGACCGCATGCGCTTTAAACGCCGGTTTATGTATTAGGCACGTAAGTATGACCATGCCAAATGGGCGTCGTTTTTTAACCGTTGTTTAAACACAAGGAGGCATAGGAGATGCAAATAGAAGAGGTGATGAAACGGAAGGTGATCACTGTCTCTCCAAGCACAACCATTAGGGAAGCCAGGCGTTTGTGTCAGGAACACCGCATACGCCATCTCCCGGTGGTCGAGGGGGAGACGCTGGTGGGGATTATTTCTGACCGGGATTTGCGGGACGCCCTTCCTTCTGTGATCCACAAAGAAGTTGAAGTGGACGACATATATCAACATCCGGTTTCATCCGTCATGAAAAAAGATGTGATCACCATTCATCCTTTAGATTTTATTGAAGAAGCAGCGTTAACGCTGTATACAGCCAAAATCGGCTGTTTGCCAGTTGTCAGCCAGGGGAAACTGGTGGGCATCGTCACGGAATCCGATATTCTCCATTCCCTGGTAGAATTGATGGGTGTAGACCGGCCCAGTTCATATCTTAAAATCGAGGTGGACGATACCACTGGGCGTCTGGCCGATGTAGCCCAGATTATTAAAGAGTGTCATGTCAATATTTCCAATGTGTATGTTTACCCCAGCAAGAAAAAAGGCAAGAAAAATCTTAGTTTCAGGGTAGAGACTATCGATCCCCGCCCCATCATTGAACGGATTGAACAGCATGGTTTCCGGGTGATCTGGCCGGAAAAGCTGGACGTGAAGCACAACGCACAGGAAAAAACTCAGCAAAGAATGAAAGCAAAGGAGCAAAACAATGATGGGTCGGCCAACCTCTAAGCCTATCTTCATTTACAGCGAAGCGGTGCTCAACTATTTTTTTCATGATGAGCATCCTTTCAACCAGAAGCGGATCGCTTTAACCAAACAATTGCTGGAATGTTGTGGATTTTTAATCCCGGACCAGGTGCGTGCTCCCCGCATGGCCACCGATGAGGAGCTCTTGCTTGTCCACGACAGGGAGTATATTGAAGCGGTTAAAAAGGCGAGTCAAGTGTCAGGGCAGTCTTCTCCCGGACAGGAGCATCCCGAATTCCATCCTTTCGGCTTAGGAACTGAAGATACCCCTCTTTTTCCTGACATGCACCGGCAAGCAGTATTGGCGGTGGGCGGAACCTTGCTGGGGGCGGAGTTGATCGCCCAAGGCCGTACCAAACGCGTCCTCAATCTGGCCGGGGGATTGCATCATGCCCAGCGGGGAAAGGCCTCTGGATTTTGCATCTATAATGACTGTGCCGTGGCTATTGAGTATGTGCGCAGGCAATATGACATGAAGGTGCTGTATATTGACACCGATGCCCATCATGGCGATGGGGTGCAGTGGATCTTTTACCATGATCCTCATGTGTTTACCTTTTCCATTCACGAAACGGGCCGCTACTTATATCCTGGTACGGGTCATGTCAACGAAAAGGGCATTGGCGAAGGGTATGGTTATTGCTTAAACTTGCCGGTCGATGCCTTTACTCAGGACGCGTCCTGGCTGGATTGTTTTGAAAGGGGTTTAGAAGCCGTGCTTCAGTTTTTTAAGCCGGATATCATTATCAGCCAGCACGGCTGTGATGCCCATTTTTATGATCCGCTGACCCATTTGGCAGGGTCCATGTCGATCTATGTCCGTATGCCTGAGTTGATCAAGCAGGCAGCCGAAACCTATACGGGAGGAAAATGGCTGGCCGTTGGTGGCGGGGGGTATGACATCTACCGTGTTGTACCCCGTGCTTGGGGATTGTTGTGGATGGTCATGAACGATGTGCCAGTCAAGCAAGGGCCATTGCCTGAATCTTGGCTGTCTGCTGTCAGGGCTCATGTTAATGGCCCGGTGCCTGCTTTATGGCTGGATGAGGAAGAGGTGCTGCCTGTTATCCCCCGTCAGAAGGAGATTGAGGAGAAGAACCGGCTCATGCTTAAGCAAGCCTTATCCTACTTGCGCCAGCAAGTGGGACCACACTAGCCCAAAACCACCTAAAAAGTGATTTCATAAAAATAAATAAAACAGATGTAATAAACGATGCAGGGGAATGTTTTTCCCCTGTTCTTGATCATGGTGCACATGGATGCCGGGGGTCGATCCGTTGTCTGGCTGTCCAATATTCATCCTTTATCAGTTCATCGTAAAGCTCCAGGCTGCTGAAACCATCTTCCCACAATACATAACAATCCTTCTCATGCACTTTGATCACCACACCCAGTGTGCCATCTATTCTAAATCTGACCACGTCCCCTACCTGAAGCACGATTTCCCCCTCCTTTGGCTTTTGTCGTAAACAGATGCCTGTTTTTCATTAGGCTGTTCTGTTTCCAATTTAGCAGGGAGGATCCCGCCAAGCAGTTATATTTGTCACCTTGGCTGTCATGTTCTCAGAATTGTCGATTTTTTATTTTTGAAATTATTCGTGATTTATATCACAGGCAACTGAGTGCTGCTTTGTTAAGATGAACAAGGAGCAAGCTTGTCTCAGCCTTGGCTGTCTATGCCAGGCTTGAAGAAGATGGCCGGGAAATGTGCCCAGATGAGGAGAGGAGCGTGATAAGAGATGCACATTGTCGTTTGTATCAAGCAGGTGCCGGATACCAAAGTGATTAAAATGAATCCCAAAACCAAAACCATAGACCGGGCCAGTGCACCTGCCATTTTGAATCCGTATGATGCCCATGCGGTGGAAGAAGCAGTCCGCCTGAAGCAGCGTTATGGGGGAACTGTTTCTGTCCTGACCATGGGACCGCCCCCTGCGGTGAAAGCGATCAAAAAGTGTATTGAAATCGGTGCCGATGACGGTTACATGATTTCCGACCGGGCCTTCGCCGGAGCGGATACCCTGGCGACCAGTTATGCTTTGAGCAAGGCATTAGAGAAAATCTCCACAATTAAACCGATTGACTTGATTTTATGCGGCAAGATGAGCATTGACGGTGATACCGGTCAGGTGGGTCCGGGCATTGCCCGCCGGCTGGACATTCCACCCTTAACAGCGGTGAAAAAGATTGCAGAGCTTAACCTTAAAGACCGGTATATCATCGTGCACCGCAAGCTGGAGGATGGCTATGAAGTGGTTCAGTCTTGCCTGCCTTGCCTGTGTGCAGTTGAAAAAGAGATTAACGACCTCTCCTATGCCCCGTTGCCCAACATGATCAAGGCGGCCCGTTACCAGCCTCAAATCTGGTCTGTGGATGATTTGGAGGATGTGGACCGCAAACAACTGGGCTTAAAGGGATCGCCAACGGTGGTTGGTAAAATATGGACCCCTGAAAAACCTCAAGGAGGCACCCTGTTGGAGGGGGACATACAGGAGCAGGTGCAGCAACTGCTAGATATTGTCCTGCAAAAAAGAGAGTTGTTCACTGAACGGGAGGGAGTCCGATGAATCTGGATGAGTTTAAAGGCGTCTGGGTGTTTATAGAACAGCGTGATCGTGAGGTGGCTCCCGTTTCCTTGGAGCTCCTCGGTGCCGGGCGGGCTTTGGCTGACAAACGGGGAGTGGAGCTGGCCGGTATTTTAATCGGCCACAATGTGAAAGACTTAACAAATACACTGTTTCAGTATGGTGCTGACAAGGTTTATGTCTATGATGCTCCCATCTTCAGCCAGTACCGCACCGAACCGTACATGCACGCCGTGGTGGAGGCCTGTCGCAAATATAAGCCTGAAATCATGCTGTACGGGGCCACCTCAACAGGGAAAGATCTGGCCAGTGCTGTGGCCACTGATCTGGCCACGGGATTGACGGCTGACTGCACCATGTTGGATGTTGATCCGGAGACTGGCTTGCTTGAAGCCAGCCGTCCGGCCTTTGGGGGCAACATTATGGCCACGATTTTATGCAAAAAGCATCGGCCCCAAATGGCCACGGTGCGTCCCAAAGTGATGAAAGCCCTTGCTCCTGAACCGGGCAGACGGGGCCAAGTGGTTGAGGAGCAAATCACCTTAACAGAAGATGAGGTGCGGACCAAAGTACTGGAAGTGGTCAGAGAGACAACCAAGCGGCCCCGCCTGGACGAAGCGGATATTATTGTCGCCGGAGGCAAAGGCTTGAAGGATGCTGAAGGCTTTCAGCTTTGCTATAAGTTAGCCGAGGTGTTGGGTGCTTCGGTCGGCGCCAGCCGGGATGCTGTAGAGGCGGGGTGGATTGATCATCACCACCAAATTGGGCAGACCGGGGTGACCGTCACCCCAAAAATCTACTTTGCTATCGGCATTTCAGGTGCCATTCAGCATGTGGTGGGCATGCAAAACTCAGAATTGATCATTGCTATCAATAATGATCCCAACGCGCCCATCTTTCAAACCTGCCATTACGGCATTGTCGGTGATGCTTTCGAGGTCGTACCGGCGTTGATTGCAGCCTTTAAAGAGGCTCTCTACAGAGAGGAGGTTCAACATGCCTGAAAAATTTGATTGTATCATTGTGGGAGCCGGACCTGCTGGTGTGTCTTGTGCCTATACGCTGGCCAAAGCAGGATTGGATGTGTTGATCATTGAGCGGGGGGAATATCCTGGAGCCAAAAATGTCATGGGTGGTGTGTTGTACCGCAAAATGCTGGACGACATCATCCCGGGTTTTTACAAGGAGGCTCCGCTGGAGAGGCCGGTGGTGGAGCAGCGCTTTATGCTGCTGGATCGGGAATCGGCTGTCACATTCAGCTATAAGGGTTTGGAATGGGCCAGGGAGCCGTACAACTGTTTTACGGTGCTCAGGGCCAAGTTTGATCAATGGTTTGCCCAGAAAGCAGTTGAAGCCGGGGCCTTGCTCGTTAACGAAACAGTGGTCAAGGAATGTATTGTCCAAGACGGACGGGTGGTTGGCGTGCGTACCGACCGTCCTGATGGAGATGTTTACGCCGATGTAGTTGTGTTGGCTGACGGTGTGAACTCTCTGTTAGCCAAATCATTGGGATTTCATAAGGAATGGCAACCTGATGAAGTGGCTTTAGCTACCATGGAAGTGCTTAAACTGGACAAGGCTGCCATTGAAGCACGTTTTAATCTGGAGCCGAACCAGGGTTGTACCATTGAGATTTTTGGAGATGCCACCCAGGGCATTTTGGGCACCGGTTTTGTCTACACCAACAAGGACAGCATCAATGTTGGCGTTGGTGCCTTATTGTCTGGTTTGATCAAACATAAGCTGAAACCGTACGAACTGTTGGAACGGCTGAAACAGCATCCCCTGATTCAGCCCTTGATCGCTGGCAGTGAGCCTCAGGAATATCTGGCACACCTCATTCCAGAAGGAGGCTGGCGTTCCATGCCCAAACTGGTGGGTCATGGGGTGCTGGTCGTGGGAGATGCGGCCCAGCTGGTCAATTCCATCCACCGGGAGGGATCCAACCTGGCCATGACTTCCGGAGTACTGGCTGCCGAGGCCATCATGACGGCCAAAGAGCTGAATGATTTTTCGGAGAATGTTCTGGACAGTTACCGTGTTAATCTGTTAAACAGCTATGTTGGACAGGACTTGAAAAAGTACAAAGATACCACCCGTCACTTTGAACGTTTCCCGCAATACTTTGAACAGTATATCCCTATGCTGAACAGGGCAGCCAGCCACTTCTTCACGGTGGATGGCACACCAAAAAAAGAAATACAAAAGCAGTTGATCCGCCAGTTGGGGACGGTTGGAGAACGGTTTAAAATCGCGCGGGATATGATCCGCGCCTGGAAGGTGATCAAAGGATGAACATCGAGGAGAAACAGTATCTTGTCCGGTTCAATGCGGACACTGAGTCCCACTTAAAAATCGTCAATGCTCATATCTGTGCCACCCGTTGTCCAGATAAACTGTGCACGATCTTTTGCCCTGCTGAAGTGTACAAATGGGAAGGAGACCGTATGCATGTAGGTTTCGAAGGATGTCATGAATGCGGCAGCTGCCGCATCGGCTGCCCTTATGACAATATTGAGTGGCGGTACCCCAAAGGTGGGTACGGCATTGTGTTCAGACTGGGCTGAGCCAGATTCCTGCGGAAGTACAGCGACAAGGTCTGCATCTGTCAGCCCAGAACCTTTGGCTGGTGTGATCAACCTAACTGCTTATCCGTCGCCTTTCCTGGTATAGTCGGAGTTGAAAGGAAGGGGGTGACAAGGATGATGACAGGTGTCATTCTGGCTGGCGGCCAAAACCGCAGAATGAATGGGGAAATCAAGGGGTTGTTACCGTTTGGCGGGGAAAAGGTGGTTGAGCGGCAGGTCCGCATCATGAAGACCATATGTGATGAGATCATTCTCGTGACCAATCACCCTCGTCCTTTCCTTCCTGTCTTTGGCAATGCCATCCGGATCATTACTGACTTTTTTAAAACAGGGGGACCCTTGAGCGGTATGCATGCCGCCTTCTCCTTAGCCAAGCACCAGGAGCTATGGGTGGTGGCTTGCGATATGCCGTTTATCTCCCCCAATGCAGCCCGTCTTATGCAACAACACCGGCGGGAAAAAGGGTGTGATGCCGTGGTTCCCGTGTTAAAAAACAAATTATACCCTCTTAACGCTGTTTATCATCAATCTTGTGTGCCTTCCATAACGATGATGCTCCAACAACAAAATGGTCAGCTTGAGGATCTGCTCCACTATTTGAATTGGGCAGCGGTCACCGAATCTTTTTTCAATCATCATGGGCTGGACTTGTCCTTTGTGATTGATTTCAATACCTTTGATGAATATAACCAACTGTTGCAACTAGAAGAGAGAAAGGACAACAACAATCGCTCTAAAAGGTTAGCTGAAGGGAGCTGAAAGTATAATGGCGACCCTTGAGGTCGCCACATACTTTCAGTTTCCTATCATAAATAATCAGCCGTTCAAATAAAGCAAGATGGTTAGATGCGGCATACGGTAACGGGACAGTGCTCACAGTGGCAAATATCTCTCAAATAGTCGATGTCTTTAATGATGATGTGCCCTTGCTCCTGAGCAATCACTCCTTTTTTGGCCAAATCTCGCAGCATGCGGTTGACACTTTCCCTTGTCGCTCCAATAAATTCACCCAATTCCGCATGGGTGACTTTGTGAGAGATAAGCCATCCCTGTTCAGTCTGTTTGCCGTACGTATTGGCCAGGCGGATTAAAGTTGAACACAAAGCGCCTGGCTTGCCATAAAACATCAAATCTCTCACTTTAGTTTCTGTGATACGATTCATCAGGCCCATCCACTTGATAAATTCAACCGCCAGATCCCCGTGCTGCCAGAGCAACACTTCCAAATCACGAGTTTGGATGACACCGATGATACTGTCTTTGGTCACCAAGGCATTGTAACTGTGCTTTAATGTGGTAAATCCCGCTAATTCCCCGACCAGATCGCCCTCTTGAAACATGTGCAAAGTAAACTCTTTTCCTTCAGCGTTTGTTTTGGTCAGCTTGACTTGCCCCTGTTTGATATAAAAAAGTTTGTCAGCTTGCTCCCCTTCCCAGAATAGATAAGAGCCGGCTTCAAACGTATGGTCATACATAATCTCCTTCAGTTTTAGAAAGTTCTGTCCGGAAAAGATGCCTGTGTTTTGCCACGCCTGACGTTCTTGGGCCAAAAAGGGTTGTCCTTGCATCATCACGGCCTCCCCGTTTTTCATTCCTAGTTTCATTTTAACAGAAAGAGGGGGACGCAACGTGCGATTGTGTCACAATTATGTGACAGCGTGCCATTTGTAAACGAAACGTCACCAAAGTGTAAAACAAATGTCATTTTTTAGGGTTATTTGTAATGCCCTCCTATTTTTTGGGCCCGGTCCCGGGCTTGGCCTGCTGCAGTAAGGGAGGCGGCCCGCAAAATGGCGGCGGCCCCGTATTTATTCTTAATGTGGTCTACTGCCTTGCTTAAGCGCTCTTTTTTAAGCGTGGTCTCAAAGTTAAACAAGCTCAGTTGACGGCAGTGGTCCGGCTCCAGGCCAGACAGCGCTACCCCCGCACTGCGAATCGGCTCCCCGTCCCAATGGGTGCAAAACAGATCAAAAGCGGCTTTAAACACATCCAGTCCATCGTTGGTTTTTTCGGTCAATTTGGTTTGGCGGTGAAAGCCGGTGGGCAAATCAAAGCGGGCGCCGCGTACACCCACGGAAACGGTATCGCCCACATATCCCTTGCGCCGGGCGCGGCGGCCCACCTCTTCACTTAATTCCAGCAGAATGACTTTAATCTGCTCCAGGGTTTCATAGTCCCGGGGGAGGGTCATATGGTGACCGATCGCCTTTTGTTCATCATGGGAGCGGGGAGAAACAGGGGATTCATCAATACCGTTAGCGGTCAGCCACAGCCGTTCCCCATTAATGCCCCATTTTTTGCGCAGACGTTCCACGGGGGTTTGAGCCAGTTGGCCAATCGTGCGGATGCCCATGCGTTCCAAGTGGCGGCTCATGCGGCTGCCCACGCCAAATAAAGAGCGGACGGGAAGAGGCCATAACGTGGCGGGCAATGTGTCATAGCTGATGTGGGCGATGCCCTCTTTGTTTTTCTTGGCAAAGTTATCACAGGCCATTTTGGCCAGCACTTTGTTGGGGCCAATGCCAATGCGGGCATAGACCCCTATTTCCTGCTGGATCTTATGTTGCAAGAGACGGGCCGCTTGATAGGGGCTGCCACCAAATAAATGCAGGGTCGGTGTCAGATCAATAAACTGTTCGTCAATGCTGTACGGTTCGACCAGATCACTGAAGCTTTCCATGATGGCGGTAAGCTGAACAGAGATTTCAATGTACTTTTGCATATGGGGTTTGACGACAGTGACACCAGGACATTTTTGCTGGGCTTCCCACAACGCTTCTGCCGTTTCAATCCCCCATTGTTTGGCCAGGGGACAGGCCGCCAGGATCACCCCGCTGCGCCGTTCGGGATCTCCTGCCACCACAATCGGTTTATGCTGCAAGGAGCGGTCAGCTGTTTTTTCAATGCTAGCAAAAAAGGATTGCACATCAACCAGGAAAATGACCCGTTCCCGGGGCATCTTGCTACCTGCTTTGTTCATGTTGTGCCATCCTCCGTTCAGCAGTGGATAACAGAACGTATGTTCTATTCTACGGCAAAAAAAGAAAAAATAAAAGTGGAAAAAGGAGGGAGAGAAACGCATTAGATAAGAAAAGGCAAGAAACTAAGCTTCAAAAAAGATACTAAGGATCCGGGTTTAAACCGGTCAGGCTCAGTGGGACAGGTTACGGTTTGCGGGGATAAAAATACATGGTGCGCCCGTTAAACAACTGCAATTTCGCTTGATACGCTTTGGCCAGATATTTGCAAAACTCATTGGCTTTTGATTTATCACCATGAGTGGCTCCATCCGGCAACACCACCTGAATATAGTGTTCTTCCTTCTCTTGGCCGCTCTCTTCATCCATGACTGTTTCTGAGCCAACCCCGATGACAATATATTTGTACAGTTCAGGGTTGTTGCCTTTCAGGTAGAGCCATTTTCCTTTCCCCTCCGACTTCTCTTCAATCGTGTAAGGAAAAGCGGCCTCCTCATAATGCCAAGCCAGCTGCTGTCCTGTTTTTGTGGTCATGCTTATGTAACGTTCCAATTTTTGCTTCACATCGTCCAAATTGGACTCGGTCATTGTTGATTCCTCTACCAGACGAATATACGCACTTTGACTCACCCAACTCACTCCTTGCGATAGCACAGTGTCCAGCATGTCTGTTAACATCTTAGCATTCAAGGGCCAATTTCACAACAAAAATGTCCAAACCGGGTAAGGTTTTTGGTTCGTCGACAAATCCTTATGCAGATGATGAGTTCGGCTTAAGAACCGGGCACTTTAAATAGACGAAATAATTTGACGATTCGAGATGGGATTGATATAATAAATCTACTCGGCAGGCAAATACAAAAAACAAGGAGGGGTAACAATGAGATTTGAACGTTTGTACGATGTGTCTGAGAAAGCACACGTTCGTTTTGTAGGGTTTGCATCAGACCGGGCGCGCTATGATTTTGGCATCGTCTTTACCAACCAGTTTTTTGGCAAGCCGCTGGTGATCTGTATGCAAACCGGTCGTTCCACATTGTTGTCTGCTGATGAGGCAGAAAATATTGAGTACCTTCAACGCACATTTAATATCTCCTCCTGTGAAGAAGCCGAACAGTTGTCTGTGTTTTTCCAACATGTGATTCCGCGCTTGACAGTTGGACCGGAACATGAGTAGTTACCGCTGACCCAACAATAAAATAGCACAGTAACATCAAGGTAGCCTTAATGAGCTACCTTTTTGTATTTAATAGGACATTATTTATCCCATGAAGATCCATATTGACAAAAAATAATATGTCATAATACTATAATAGTGTAACACATTTAAAGCGCATTCAACTAAATGATTGGGAGGCTTTTTCAATGGGCGAGATTGTGTGCCAAACTTGTGAGAAAACCATTGAACATTTTGAAGCCGAAAAGGTATCTGTCTTGTATGGCGTTTGTCCAGGTTGCCATGAATGTGAAGAATTGAAAAATGAAGAAAGATAAAAACGAACTGAAACAAAATGAGTTTAACTTAACCAACTGGATAGGAAAAGGGCTATCTCCTGAACATATTTGTGCCGGAGATAGCCCTTCTTGTTGCAGTGAGAAATTTTATTTAAGTTTATGATTTCTTTAACGGATGGCCTGGTATTCTTTAATGACACGAAGGTAGCGGAAATCAAAGTCTTCCGGTCCCTGGACGGGAAGCCCTTTTTCTTTGTTTTGCAGAATATAATCCAGGTTATCTTCGGTGATGATTTCGCCAGGGAGCAAAATCGGAATGCCTGGAGGATAAATCATGATAAATTCAGCAATAATACGCCCTGCCGATTGATGGAAAGGAACCAGCTCCGTATCAGCATAGAAGGCATCCCTCGGTGACATGGCCAGCCGGGGGATCTTGGGCAGTGCCACAGGCAGCGGTGTCAGCTGGTTTCGTTTATGACTGGCCATGGACGCGAGCTCACGCAGGGCATCCACCAGAGCCTGAACGGTGTGTTCGTTATCACCGGGTGTAATTAAGCATAAGATGTTGTACAAATCGCTTAACTCCACTTCGATGTTTTTCTTCTCACGCAGCCACTGTTCCACTTCATGACCAGTTAAGCCCAGTTCCCGGACGTGGATGAGCAATTTGGTCGGATCCAAATCATAAATCGATTCGTCCTGGCCAATGATCTCTTCTCCCATGCAATACAGATAGGGAATGTCATTGATGGCTTGGCGCGCCTGGTTGGCCAAGGCAATGGCCTTATCCAACATGGTTTTGCCATGTAAAACAAGCTGTTTCCGGGCCACATCTAAAGATGAAAGCAAGAGGTAAGAGGTTGAAGTGGTGGTCAGCATGCTTAAAACAGCCTGAACCCGTTTGGCAGAAATGAGTCCTTCCTTGACATTGAGCACAGAGCTTTGGGTCATGGATCCACCTAGCTTGTGCACGCTGGTGGCAGCCATATCTGCACCGGCTTGCATGGCTGAAAGGGGCAAGTCATCATGAAAATGGATGTGTACCCCGTGGGCCTCATCCACCAGTACGGGAATGTTATGCTGGTGAGCCAAGTTCACAATTTCTTTTAAGTTGCCGGCCACCCCGTAGTAAGTGGGGTTGATGACCAGCAGCGCCTTGGCATCAGGGTGCTGTTCCAATGAAGCACGCACGCTGGAGACAGTGATGCCGTGGGAGATCCCCAGGCGTTTATCCATGACTGGGTGGATAAAAACCGGAACGGCACCGGCAAAGATGATGGCACTTAAAACCGATTTGTGTACGTTACGGGGGACAATAATCTTGTCTCCCGGTCCGCAAACGCTCATGATCATGGCCATAATGGCGCCGCTGGTTCCTTGGACCGAGAAAAAGGTTTTGTCCGCGCCAAAGGCGTCCGCTGCCAAGGTTTGGGCTTCTTTGATAATACCTGTCGGATGGTGCAAATCATCTAAGGGGGCAATGTTAATCAAGTCTATAGCCAGGGCGTTGTCACCAACAAAACGGCGAAACTCTGTATCCATTCCCTTTCCTTTTTTGTGGCCGGGAATATGGAATTGAATCGGGTTGGACTGGGCATGTTCAACCACACCGGAAAACAAAGGAGTTTGATGGTGATCCAGTTGCTTTGCCATTGGGTTCACCTCACATTGCAGCAGCTTCTGTTTGGCTGTTGGAGCTTCCAAGTAGCCGTTGGTTTAAAACAAGTAGAGTATATCAAAATAAGGGCTGATTGCAAGGGGCCATGATGGTGAAGGAAGGAGTTTCCGGTTGGGAAGCGAATATATGAGGTGACAAAAGTTTTGAATCTTTGAAAAGGAGCGGGTTAGATGAGGACAAGGTTAACATCATTATTAGGGATTGAACGGCCCATTATCCAAGGGGGACTGGCTTATTTAGCTTATGCTGAACTGGCAGCGGCAGTGTCAAATGCAGGTGGTTTGGGCCAAATTACCGCTATGTCACTGCCAAGCCCGGAGCGCTTGAGAGAGGAAATACATAAAGTGCGCCAAAAAACAGAGCTCAAGGCGCAACCTATGAAGATTTGAAAGAGTTGATCAGCGGGAAAACCAACCGTAAGTTTATTCATGAGGGTAAGCCGGAAGAAGGTTTTGGCTGGGCGGGTCAAGTGATCGGCCTTATCCATGATATTCCTACTGTCCAGGAATTGTTTGAACGCATGGAAGAAGAAGCAAGAACCTATCTGGCCCAGTGTCGCAAGGTATTAGATGAGGGATAAGCAGCAAAAGCCCCTGCACACGGACCAGTGCGGGGGCATAGTCATTTACCATCTCGTTAGACAAAGGACAGTTTATAAATGGGAAATACGGTTTTAAACGTGTCGTTGGCTAAGTTTAAAAAAGCGTCGCCGTCTCGTAAAACAGGATCATTGGCAGCAACATGGCGGCCTATGAGAAATTCAGCTTTTTTGACATCCCGGAAGCGTTCCAACGCATGCTGTAAATCCAAGACTTTCAATGTTTCGGCATCCTTCTTCGTGTGATCTAGTGAGACCACATAATCGTCCGGAACCTTGGCTCGGATGGTTTCAATATTGTCTAGAAATGTTTGGGCAACCGCCTTTTTGTTTGGCAATTCATAAATATAGGCTAACCAGATGAACACATGGTCATCAAACAGCCCTACTTGAAAGTGGGGGTGCTTCTTATATCCCCTGTTATCATGGCAAATGGCCAGCCAGGTAGAATCGGGCGGATTCTTCGTGCGGCGGGCATGTTTAGCAATATGTAGAAACATGTCGTTGCCTGCCAGTGCAGTCAGATCGGCGGCCAATGTTTCACCAATGATTCTAAATTTAGGTTGAATCCGTTCCCGGATGGCTGCCATGCGTTCATCAAGTCCATCAATATGGAATGTTTCAAAGTCCTGCTGGCTAAATCCTTCAAAGCGCATCCCATTCACTCCTTTTGGCCGTCTGATTATCCTTTAATATATCAAAAAACAACCATATAGTAAAAATTGTTATTGCCAAAGCGCGCAAGGCATAATATTATATACTAACAAACCATTTAAATTATCAGAAAAATTAGAGTTTCTGATTCTGGAAAGCCGGGAATACAAAGAGTAAAGAAGGGTGACGCATGGTGTGGAAGAGTGGGGACTGGTGAAAACCTTTTGAAAGGGGAGGCTTAGCATGGAACAAGTTATTCAAGCCTTGAAAAGGACAGACGCGGAGAAAAGGATACCGGTCTTGAGGATGGAAATTGATTATGAGTTGTTAAATCTCCATGAAGCCATGCTGGCTGAGGATTTGGAGCGCATAGAAGAATGCAAACGCAAGTTGTCTGAATTACGCAAGGAAATGATGTTGCTGGAAGCTTTTCAGACACCTGTTCATAAAACCAATAATTAGATAGGAGAAGCCAAAAATGGAATATATCAATCACCATAAAGTTTAAAAACATCTCGCTGAGAAGGTGCGGGATGTTTTTTTGTTGTATTTCTTAGTATACTTAACTTACCAAGATCATTTATACACAATTTGAGTGGAGGGTGAAACATTGGCAACAGAATCGCTGCTAGAAATGTATAACCAAACCAAAGCATGGGTTTTAGAAGCGGGTCAACGTCTGCGGGAGAGTATGGATACAGACCCCCGTATCGAATACAAAACATCCGTGCGTGACCTGGTCACGGAAAAGGACAGGGAAATTGAATCGTTTTTTGTTTCCCGGATCAGGCATGCTTACCCTGATCATGACATCCTGGGAGAAGAGGGAATCCATGAAAAGGGCTTGAACGATCCCCAACAGGGCTGGGTGTGGATTATCGATCCCATCGACGGGACTACCAACTTCGTCCACCAAAAACAAAACTTTTGCATTTCAGTGGCCCTGTATGAAAAAGGTGAACCCCGGCTCGGCTTTATCTATGATCCCATGGCCGGTGAGTTGTTTCATGCCATCGCCGGTCAAGGCGCTTTTTTAAATGACCAACGACTGGCGCCATTGACGGAGACTAAAGTGGAAGAGGCCGTGATTGGCATCAACAGTTTGTGGCTAACGCCTAATAAACACTTTGATTTTAAACCTTTGCAAGCGTTGGTCCGTGATGTGCGGGGCACCCGTTCAGTGGGAGCGGCTGCCCTGGAGATGGCCTATGTGGCCTGCGGGCGGCTGGATGCCTATCTTACCTTGCGCCTTTCTCCCTGGGATTTTGCTGCGGGCCTGGCCATTGTCCGGGAAGTGGGGGCGGTGACAAGTACGGTACACAATCAGCCCGTTCAGGTTTTTGAAAAATCTTCTGTATTGGTTGCCCGTCCTGGCTTGCATCAGGCGATCATTGACCGATACTTACACTCCCCATCTGCCCGCAGGTAACCGGACACCTTCACTGTGACCAGCGTTTTTTAATGATAAAGCCGCTGCCGATCACGACCATGGAAGTAAGCAAGGCCAACAAAGCAGAGATGAGTCGCCGTTCAGCGATCAAAATACCGGTCAGCACAAACAGGGCCACCGCTGTACAAGCAATAAGCACAAACAGGGTCTGCCGCATTTTCATGACGATGTCCGCCTTTCCGCATAGGGTTTCAGGGTTGTGTAAAATCCAGTCCTATTATATCATTGATAAATGATTGCAACTATCTTGGAACATAGGAGCGAAGATGGATGAAAATCGGTTGTCATATCAGCATTGGCAAAGGATTGCTCAAAGCAGCGGAAAAAGCGACGGAACTGGGCGCTGCCTCTTTTCAGGTGTTTACCAAAAACCCCAGGGGGCTGCGTCCCAAAAAAATAGACGAAAAGGATGCCCAGCGCGGTCGGGAATACTGTGCCGAACATGACATTGAAGTGGTTTGTCACACACCGTATATTACCAACTTGTCCACGCCCAAACCCGATTTGCAGGAAGTAACCATCCGTTCCATCCTGGAAGATTTGCACATTGCTGAGGCCTATGGCTCAAAGGGTGCCGTCGTGCACTGTGGCAAACATGTGGGTGAAGGAGAGGAATACGGCAAACAACGCATGGTCGAAACCTTAAATTTGATCTTAAAGCAATATGATGGACCGACTAAATTACTTTTAGAAAACACGGCCGGACAGGGGTCAGAACTGGGGCTGGACATCCAAACCTTGGTGGAATTGCGGGAAGCGACCGATTATCCAGAGAAAATCGGTTTCTGCTTCGACACCTGCCATGCATTTGCCGCGGGAATTTGGAATCAAGAGACCTTCACCGACCTTGTTGATGAGATGGAGAAGACCGGATATCTTGAGCATCTCTATTGTATTCACTTTAATGACAGCAAAGCCCCTTATGCCAGCCGCAAAGACCGCCATGAGAAGATCGGTCAAGGGGAAATCGGCTCTCGGGCACTGGCGCTGTTTCTGAAAGAAGCACGTTTTGAACATTTGCCCGTGATTCTGGAAACCCCCGTTGAGGATGAAAGAGAGTATGGGGACGAGATTGAGTATTTGCATCAGTTAAAATCAGACGCCTGAGCAAGGGAGATATGGTGATGATTGCCAATTATATTTACCAATTGACGGACCCGCCTTTGGCCTTTTTTCTGCTGTATTTAGTGATTGTGATCCTGATGGCCATTGCTTATAAGCTGGGGTTTGCCCGCAAGCTGCCTGTCTTGAAACAGGCCATCGTCTACCTGGTCTTGGCCGTGGGCTGTCTTATTTTGGCTTTTATGGGCTATGTGATTCCCATTGCCGATATTTTGGTTATCACGGTGATTGTTTTGGCCATTGTCCGCTATAGAATGACGCGGTACAACGACTGATGGGGAATGTTGGACCGGATTAATGATGGAGAACGAAATGGTTGTTCGGCATGGTTTGTCCGACTATCAGAGCCGATATGGAGGGCGCTGTTATGAACTTGGATGATGCCCTGTTTAACTGGCTGCAAATTAAGCATGTGGCTGAAAACCGACCTGATGACCACGCGGCACAGGACACATTTCAATTTTTTACCCAGATTTTAAAAGAGGATTTTAAGCTGGAAGACATCAAGGTGACAGCAGAGAATGGGCTGTATGTGGTTCAGTTTATCAAGAACGGTGAAAAATGCACCAGACAATTCCCTGTTGAGTTTGTCAACCAATTATTATATGACATTGAACAGGAGCCCAAGTATAATGAATAACATGTAAATGAACAGGGCTGTACCCAATAGCCGTTCTTTTGGGACAGCCCCTTATTTATGACCAACCATCATTTTCTTTATGGTATAAGCTTGGGCGAAGTTTCCCCTCCCGCCGTCTTTTTTCCGTCTTTTGGGCGATACGTTCTTTGCACTCTTCACACATATAGGTTGCCAAAGGATGGTTAATCAGCCGTTTTCCTTCATAGGAATTGGCGTCAAGTTTAACCTTTTTATCACACAGAACGCAAGAAACAATCATCAGTGTTTCCCCCTTGTCTTGTATAGTATACCATGAGAGGATAGAATAGAGGAAACGGGAACTGCTTATGATACCATTGTCAGTTCAAGATTAAAGGAGGAGTACATATGGCTGAAAAAGTTTGGCAATCCCTGACGGACGAGCTGTTTTCTTTATTGCAGAAGGAGCGTTTTGTCACACTCGCCACGATAGACCATGAAACAGGGGTTCCCAACGTTAGTGCGATCTCGTGGGTTTATGCCCCATCCAAATCGGAAGTGCGCATCGCGGTGGCCAGCCGCTCCCGGATTGTGGAAAACATTAAGGCTAACCCGTCGGCTGTGCTCAATTTGATCGGGGCAGGTTCCTGTTATTCTATTGCAGGAGAGGCGAAAGTGGCCGTTGAAAAAATGGACGGTGTTTCCATTAAATTATCACGCATCGATTTAGCGGTGAAGGAAGTGCGCGATGTGATGTTTTACGGTGCCCGCATTTCCGTGGATCCGGAATATGAAAAAACCTATGATAAGGAAGCGGCAGATAAACTGGACCGACAAGTCCTGGAAGCCCTTAAGGCTTAACAGACAACACCCCCTGCTAAAAACAGGGGGTGTTTGTGTTTACACTGTCAGCGTCTGCTTTGCTGGTTCATTTCCCGCTCCAAGCGGTTTATATCCGAGTGCTCTTGGGGATTCTCAAAATCTTCATTTTGCTCAGGAGGTGTTTCGGGGGCCTCGATTTCACGGGGGACTTGTGGCATGAGACGTCCCACGATCTCAGCCAGCTCATCCATGATGCCCTGCACTGGCTCACCACGACGGATAGAGCGGTTCATCTCCCTCAATCGCTGCATGATATCGGGATCAGCTGTGATGACCGCATAGGCACCTTGTGGATCTTCTTTGAGGGCTTCAGCTACACTGTATTTGATACTCCCCACTCGTGCCCGGTCATCGTGGGCATCCACATCGATACCGACTACTGCCCAGGGACCGACCACTACGGCAGTGGCATCATTCACTTCTTCAATCTGGGTGGCCAGTTTGGCCAAGCGCTCAGCTGTTTCTTGGGCTTCATGGGCATCAAAGTTTTCTAGAATCCGGTTACGGTCCTGGGTAGGGACCCGGTCCTGGCGCTGGGTTTGCCCTTCAAACGCACGGTCACGGTCTGTGTAAGGCTGGCGCTGGGTTTCTTGAAAGCGCATGTCAGGAGAATCAGGTGCGGCCCGGTTGTCAGGGGGATTGGCTGGATTACAAGCTGTGATCAGAACAGTGGTAGCCAGTGTGAGGCTTAAAGCTTTGAAGCATCGTCTCATATGGGTTCACCCTTTCTGTCAGAATCTGCTGTTGAGTTGGGATTACCCATAGTTTATCCGTCTAAGACAAAACCATGAGTCATACACATAAAAATAAAACACCGCTTGAAATGTATATTTTTCCAAGACCAGTTGATGAGCTGCTCAAAGGAGGCGGAATTTTGAAAAAAATATATGTTCTGGATACCAATGTTCTTTTGCAGGATCCGCGAGCAATCTACATGTTTAAAGATAATGAAATTGTAATCCCTGCCGTGGCTCTGGAAGAGCTGGACAGCAAAAAACGGAACATGGATGAAATTGGGCGCAATGCCCGATATGTCTCCAGACTGATTGACCAGTATCGAACGAAGGGGAAATTGCATGATGGGGTCCCTCTTTCAAATGGAGGGATTCTCAGAGTGGAACTGAATCATAAATCATTTGTAAGACTCCAAGATATTTTTATTGAAGTGACAAATGACAACCGCATCCTTGCTGTGGCCTTGAATTTGCAAGAAGATGAGAATAAGCGGCCACATCCGCGGCCCGTGGTTTTGGTCAGTAAAGATGCTTTGATGAGGGTGAAAGCAGATGCCCTCGGGCTGCAGGCTGAGGATTTTTTGTCCGACCGAGTCATTCAATACTCCAAATCTTACAGTGGTTGCATGGAGCTGAAAGTGAGTAAAGCTATAATTGACCAGTATTTCACTCTTGGACGCCTGAGCATTTCGGTCTTAAAGCAAACCTCTGCGGCACGAGGCAAATCTTTTTTTCCCCATCAATTTTTGATTCTTAAGGATGAACTGGGCAGCCCGGCTTCGGCCCTGGGCAAAATAAGTGCTGATGTCACCCACCTGGAACTGCTTCAGTATCAGGATGAAGCCATATGGGGGGTCAAAGCCCGCAATGTGCAGCAACGCATGGCCCTGGAGCTTTTAATGCGGGATGATATTCCCTTAGTGACCTTGACGGGAAAAGCCGGGACAGGCAAAACGTTACTCTCCATAGCAGCTGGGTTGTCTAAAACAGAGGATGAACGACGGTATCAAAAGCTGCTTGTGGCCCGTCCCATTGTGCCAATGGGTAAGGATATCGGCTATTTGCCTGGAGAAAAGGAGGAAAAACTGAAGCCCTGGATGCAGCCCATTTATGATAACCTTGAATATTTGTTTCATACCAATAAACCGGGGGATCTGGACCGTATTTTGGCTGGTATGGGAAGCATTGAGGTTGAGGCCCTGACTTATATCAGAGGGCGCAGCATCCCCGAGCAATTTATCATTATTGATGAAGCTCAAAACTTAACCAAACACGAGGTTAAAACGATTGTAACCAGGGTGGGGGAAGGGAGCAAACTTGTGCTAATGGGGGATCCTGAACAAATTGACCATCCTTATTTAGATGAAGAAAGCAATGGGTTAACCTATCTGGTGGAAAAATTTAAAGACCAGCCTTTAAGCGGCCATATCCGTCTGGAAAAAGGTGAGCGTTCCCCTCTGGCCCAACTTGCTGCCCAAGTTCTTTAACGGTAAAATAAAGCAGAAGACAGATCCATTTCTTAAAAAGGTGAGGATACGCATGAAGTTATGGATGCAGCCGTTGGGGCCATTACAAACAAACGGATATGTGCTGTCTAATGAAAAAGGGGAAGGCATCATCATTGATCCGGGTATGCAGCCACAAGCCATGCTGAACTATATTCAAGACCTGAACATTGTCGCCATCTTGCTCACCCACGCCCATTTTGATCATATTGGCGGGTTGGAAGAGGTGCGCCAGGCAACAAGGGCGCCAGTGTACATCCATGATTTAGAGGCTGAGTGGTTGACAGATCCCTATAAAAACGGCTCGGCCCGCTGGCCCATGGTAACCGCTCCCATCCAATGCCGGCCACGGGATGAAGCTTTACAGGATGGACAACTGCTCCATCTGGCAGGATTGTCGCTCAAAGTCCTGCATACTCCGGGCCACTCACCAGGCAGTGTTTCCTTTTACATTGAGGAACACAAAACGCTGATTGCCGGGGATACGCTGTTTGCTGGCTCCATTGGGCGGACAGATCTTCCGGGCGGTGATCATGAGACCCTGATTTCGGCCATTAAACACAAGTTGCTGGTGTTGCCCGGTGACACCCGCGTCTATCCCGGGCATGGTCCGGATACAACCATAGAAGATGAAAAACGGTATAATCCGTTTGTTGGTGGAGCATGATGCCAAGTTTAAAGCAGGAGCTGATTTCACGGATCAGTGCTGATCCGGGCCAAATGATCAGCTTCCGGGACTTTATGGACCTGTGCTTATACCACCCCAAAGATGGCTATTATATGCAAAGCCGTGACAAAATCGGCAAACAGGGCGATTACTACACTTCCAGCTCTGTTCACCCCGTTTTTGCCGAAACGATTGCCCACTTTGTGCGTAAAATATGTGTCGCCTGGGAAAAAAGGATCACCTTTTGCGAGATGGGGGCTGGAACCGGGCGCTTTGCCCGCCAGTTCCTTGATGCCTTGCATGAAATTGACAGCGAAGCCTATCACCAGACCCGTTATCTCATCATTGAAAAAAGTCCCTATCACCTTAGGCAACAGCAGCACCTCTTAGCGAAGCACATATCCCAGGTGACCTGGGCCGGACAGCCAGGAGAAAAGGCCGCCGGTGATAACATGGCCGTTAAAAACAGAGTGGAAAATTCCCTGTCTTCTTTTGAGGGCATTTTATTTAGCAATGAACTGGTGGATGCTTTCCCGGTCTATGTGGTGGAGAAGAGGAAAGGGGTCTTGTATGAAATTGGCGTGGGCTACGATGATCGGCATGACCGGTTTGTGGAGAAGTGCCGTCCGCTCGCCAATGAACACATTTTAACCTATTTGGAAGAGTTTGGGCTTCAGCTTCTGGAAGGACAACGCCTGGAAGTTCACCTTGATGCCCTGGAGTGGGTCAGAAAGGTTTCTGCCTGGTTTAAAGCCGGACTGTGGTTCACGGTAGATTATGGATTCTGTACGAAAGAGCTAGAGTCTCCTGTATACAAAAGGGGAACGTTACGCTGTTTTTACCAGCATCAAGTGGATAGCGACCCCTATGAACAACCTGGCCAAAAAGATATCACTGCCCATGTTCCGTTTGATGTGTTAAGCCAGACTGCAGAGAAGATGGGCTGGGGACAGGTAGGGCTTTACCCCCAAACAGAATTTTTGTTGATGGCGGGGATCATGGACAGGCTTGAGGAACACAGGGAAACCGATCCTTTTCATCCTGTTGCCAAAAAAAACAGGGCGATACACCACCTTATTTCCCCGCAAGGCATTAGCGGTGCCTTGCAGGTGTTAACGCTGGCCAAGGAGGTGCCGGACAAGGTGCTTAACCTTTTTCAGCCTTTTTCCTTTGCCAAATACCTAAAAAAAGGCTATTGACCAACTGGTCAATAGCCTTTTTCACAACAAACGCACAGCTACTATGTTTACATGAAGAAAGTGGTGTAATATGTAAAGCCAACAAAGAATAAAACAAGATAGCCCGCAAACACATAGATGTATCCACGTTCAGACAGGTTCATATAACTTAATGCCAGGAAGAATGCCGTTTGGGCAAAAAATAAAAGGGCCATAACTTCCATATGTCCTGCGTAAGCCAGCATGGCAATCACAGCTGTCCAGAAAGCAAAGACGCGATACATACGCGGCATGATGATTTCCCCTCCTTTGCTCCTACACACCAACATTATAATGCAGTTTGATAAACATGTAAATGCTTGATTGATATCTCTTGATTGATATTTTAAGAAGGCAGAAAGAAAATTTTGAGGAGGGCGGAGTCCGAAACAGAAAATTGGCGGACAATAAAGAAATCTGGCTGGGCTGGCTGGATTCGAACCAGCGCATCACGGAGCCAAAATCCGTTGCCTTACCACTTGGCTACAGCCCAACATCCTTATCCATTTTGTCTTTAGGGTTTCTGAACATAGTTTGCCACCTATGGCACGCTTTATTCATCAGCGATACCCCTTCTTTGCTTAAGATGAACTGAACACCAAGATTTCATGCCTTACCATTCCCTTATCAGGCGCAAATATACATGAGCGGATCCCCCCGACATACAATGGTATAAGAGGAGAGGGGGGCATGGAATGATTGGTTTTTGGGGAGAAGTGCGCGAGGTAGTGTTTGGGACAGATACTGTTCAACAGGTGCTTGTCTGGCTTGAATCCAAGCAGCAACTGATCCGTGCCATTTATTACCGTTATGCTGGCCACAGCTTACAGCAGGGAGATCGGGTTCTGATTAATACGTCTGGTATTGACCTAAAGTTGGGGACAGGAGGATACGGTTTTGTCATGGCCACCGCTCAGGACTGGCTGACTGAACATGGTTCTCCACGGTCTGTATGGCGGGACAAGGATAAGCAACATGGACAGCGTCCCTGGCCGTATAGCGGACGTATTATGAAGCTTCGCTATTTGCCCAGCCAAATACCGGTGCAAACTGTAGAATGTGAAGAGAGTAAGGTTCACCCTTTATTTTGTCAACCGTTTACCCTAGGAGGCAGATATGTACTGGTTGGGGAACTGCATAGCATGTTGCCAGTATTGGCTGCTATGATTTACCGCTGGCAGCCTGAGCGGAAAATCGTCTACATTATGGATGATCAGGCGGCACTGCACCTCGGCTTAAGCGACCATGTCCGCCGTTTGAAACAACAGCTGCGGCTGACAACCATCACCTGTGGCCAAGCCGTGGGCGGAGAATTAGAAACCGTTAATTTATACACCGCCTTAGAAGCGGCCGTAAAGGTCGTGAAGGCGGATGATATCATTGTGACACAGGGGCCAGGAGTTGTCGGGACACGCACCATCCGAGGGTTTAGCGGCATGCAGCTGGTGCATTGGGTTCACGCTGTCACCACTTGCGGAGGCATACCTGTGGTGATTCCCCGTATTCAATGGCGCGACAAGCGCAACCGGCATCAAGGGTTAAGTGAACATACCCGCTATCCTCTTGTAGCGCACACCTTGGCGAGGGCGCGCATTCCCTATCCCGTCGGAGTGAGCGCCCAGTACGGGGACCAACACATCTCGGACCAGGTGCTTGAAGAACAAATGGACCAGCTGAAGGCCAAACATGATGTGATTCCTGTACCTGTCCACCATTTTCAAAGGGAATTGGTTGAGGCACTGGAATGGTATGGCACGGTGAGAACCATGGGGAGGTCATATGCGGATGATCCTGCGTTCTTCGCCGCAATTGGGGCTGTTTTTCATTTTTACCGTAAACACATAGCCCCTGATGGTGGGCAAAGTTAAAAGTAAAGCTATTGGTGTGGCCACACAGGGCTGATGGCTTTTCATTTTGGCGTTTATTCGCTATGATGACAAGTGATCCTATCACACGGAGGCGTTGATGATGGCATCATTTTATGAAAAAACCGTACATACCACCCCTATTTTCCAAGGCAGAATCATTTCATTACAAGTCGAACGAGTGGAGCTGCCCAATGGAAAGACCAGTACCCGGGAAGTGGTCAAACACCCTGGAGCCGTGGCTGTTATGCCTTTTACCAACGACGGAAGAATGGTAGTGGTCAGACAGTTCCGCAAACCCCTTGAAAAGGAGATTTTTGAGATCCCGGCTGGCAAACTGGAAAAAGGTGAAGATCCTGCTCTGTGTGCGTTAAGGGAATTGGAAGAGGAGACAGGTTATTCAGCCCAGAACTTGCAATTGGTCACCTCTTTTTATACCTCCCCAGGCTTTGCTGATGAGTTGTTGTACATTTTTGAGGCGACTGATCTGAAACAAGGAAGCGTCCGCCCCGATGCGGATGAATTTGTGGAGATGCGGCTGATCAGTTTGGAGGAAGGGTTAAAGCTGATGGAAACCAGAGAGATTCACGATGCCAAAACCGTTTTTGCCCTGATGTACTGGCAAAATAAACGATTGAAAGCCAGGTTGGGTGAGTAAAGGATGAAGCTACACCATATTTTTGCCGATCTTCATATTCATCTCGGTCGAACCTGGACATCTAAACCGGTCAAAAATTACGGCTTCTGGCGAGATGACCCTCAGCGCGGTTTTAGAAGAGGCGTCCACCCGCAAAGGCCTTGATATGATTGGTGTGATTGATTGCCATGTTCCCGAAGTACTGGCCGAATTAAAGCAGCTTATACGCCAGGGGCGCGCTGTCCAGTTACCTGGGGGAGGCATTCGTTACGGCCAGACAACGCTGATACTGGGGACTGAACTGGAGATTTGCGATGAATACTGCCGGGGCCCTGTTCATGTGTTATGCTATTTGCCCACATTGGAGGCCATGACCCGCTTCAGCCAGTGGATGAGCAGGTATCAAAAAAATATTAACCTCAGCTCCCAACGCAGTTATGTACCCATGCGAAAGTTGCAAAAAGAAGTACGGGCGCTGGAAGGCTTGTTTGTGCCTGCCCATGTGTTCACCCCCTATAAAAGCGTCTATGGCAAGGGGGTCGACACTTTTATGAGCGAAGTGATGGATTTGGACCTGGTGGACGGGGTAGAGTTGGGGCTCAGTTCGGACAGTCACATGGCTGATCAATTACCGGAACTCCATTCATTTACTTTTTTGACGAATTCCGATGCCCATTCTTTGTCCAAGATTGGGAGGGAGTATCAGCAATTGAGGGTGGCTGAGGCTGACTTTACGCATTTAAAAATGGCGCTCAGGAGGACAGATAATCAAAGGGTGGCAGCCAATTACGGTCTTGATCCCAAACTGGGCAAGTACCATCATGAGGTGAGCGAACGCCTGCGGCAGCTGGCCTCCCGGCAGCGGGAGGCAGCGCAGCAGGATGTTGCCTGTGTACAGGGCCCGCGCGGCAGGCAAACAAACCGACCCGCCGACCGGCCGCCCTATATTTATCAGGTGCCTCTTGAGTTTATACCCGGCCTGGGGCCAAGACGCTTGCAGAAACTGATCGAGGTTTTTGGTTCAGAAATGGCTGTGATTCACAATGCCTCGCTGGACAGTCTGAAACAGTGGGTGCCCGAAGAAGTGGCCGTCATGATTGTTAAGGCCAGAGCAGGACAAGCCACCATCAAGGCCGGAGGCGGGGGGCAGTATGGAAAAGTGTCATATTCACAGGATGCCTCACATAGGATAGAGTAAACCGAAGTGAGGAGGCCCCCGGGATGAAGCAAAAAATTGGACAAGTGATATGGAATCATGTGCAAGAACACTCCGCATTATATCTGTTTATCACTGTTCTGTTTGTGATGGGTATCATCTTCGGAACACTGACTGTTCAAAGTTTGGGTTATGCCCAGCAGCATGAATTGTATACGTATTTCCAACAGTTTTTAGAGCAGTTTGCTAAAGAAAATTTTGTGGATCCCGGTTATGCGTTTTATCAGAATTTCATCCATTACGTGAAATACGTAGGCATTATCTGGGTCTTGGGCTTATCCATTATCGGTTTGCCTGTCATTTTAATCATGGTTTTTTTAAAAGGCGTTTTTGTTGGTTTTACCGTTGGCTTTCTGGTTCATCAAATGGGGCTTAAAGGGTTTTTGCTTTCCTTCGTCTCCGTCATTCCTCAAAATATGGTCGTCGTCCCTTTGATTTTGATGATGAGTGTGATCAGTATTTCTTTTTCGTTGAAGTTAATGGCCCATCTGTTTAGACAAAACCGAGTCAACAGGGAGCTTAGCCTGGCCAAATACGTTTCTGTGATGGCTTTGGCCGCTGTTATTCTGGTTGCCGTCGCTCTTTTTCAGACCTATTTCTCTCCCCTGCTCATGAGAGGGCTGCTCTAGCCCTGAATCAGATAAGCTCTTATTTGACGAGAACAGATTCCCTCTTCTATAATAAGGAACAGGATAAGCCTTCTGGGGAGGGGTATCTACGTGGAAGATCGTATTGAGCGCATTAAGCAGCACTTGCACGCCCATAATTATAAACTGACGCCTCAACGGGAGGCGACGGTCCGCGTTCTACTTGAACATCAAGATGATCATCTCAGTGCAGAAGATGTGTATCTATTAGTCAAAGAAAAAGCCCCGGAGATTGGCTTGGCCACTGTGTACCGCACTTTAGAGCTGTTGAATGATCTGAACATCATCCATAAATTAAATTTCGGCGATGGTGTGGCCCGCTACGAATTCCGGGCAGAAGGGGCGGAGCGTCATCACCATCATTTAATTTGTGTTCAGTGCGGGGCTGTGGATGAAATTATGGAAGATCTTCTCAAAAATGTAGAACATAAGGTGGAAAAAGATTTTAACTTTAAAATTCTTGATCATCGCTTGATCTTCCATGGTATATGCCACCGCTGTCAGGAACAAGAGGACAATCAACCGCTCCCAGAGGCAAAACAAGCTGAAACCAACACAAACCGTTAATATGACCGGATAAGCACGCGTGATAAAGGCTAAGGGGAAGTCCATAGCCTTTTTTATCTTTAGTTTATGGGGTATTTTTTTATGTCCATTTTTATCGTGATGCCAGATAGAAACCGGCTCTTTATTTGTATGAATGATGCCTCCTGTTCACATCCTACTTGTGAAGGGAGGCTTGGATGATGATTATCGGTGTGCCCAAAGAGATTAAAAATAATGAAAATCGTGTGGCTTTATCTCCTGCCGGTGTACAAGTGCTGGTGACGGCAGGACATCAGGTTGTGATGGAAACTGATGCCGGCCTGGGCAGCGGTTTTACCAATGAACAATATCAACAGGCTGGTGCTCAGATTCTACATACGGCTCAAGATGTATGGCATACGGCTGATATGGTGATGAAGGTGAAAGAGCCCTTGCCTGAAGAATATGCCTTTTTCCGGCCTGGTTTGATATTGTTTACCTATTTGCATCTGGCAGCAGAAGAAAAACTGACGAAAGCGTTGCTGGACAACAAGGTCACCGCCATTGCCTATGAGACCATTCAGCTCGCTGATGGATCTCTGCCTTTGCTGACACCGATGTCAGAAGTGGCCGGCCGAATGGCCGTGCAGGTTGGCACTCAGTTCTTGGAAAAACCCCGAGGCGGAAAAGGTATCCTGATTGGAGGTGTACCCGGGCTCAGTCCGGGGCGTGTCGTGATTATTGGCGGGGGTGTTGTGGGAACAAACGCAGCAAAGATGGCCATGGGCCTTGGAGCGCAAGTGACCATTCTTGATATCAATCCTGACCGCCTGCGGGAATTGGATGATTTGTACGGCGGACGCTTGGTCACATTAGTGTCCAACAGCTACAACATTGAGATAGCCGTGAGAGGGGCTGACCTGCTGATTGGAGCCGTCCTTATTCCGGGAGCCCGGGCACCCAAACTGGTCAGCGAAGAGATGGTCAAACAGATGGCGTCCGGTTCTGTCATTGTGGATGTAGCCATTGATCAGGGGGGTTCCATCGAAACCATTGACCGGGTGACGACCCACAGTCATCCCACTTTTGTCAAACATGGTGTGGTTCATTATGCTGTGGCCAATATGCCGGGGGCAGTGCCCAGAACCTCAACCCTTGCCCTGGCAAATGTGACGGTTCCCTATGCCCTTAAGATCGCCAATCTGGGTGTGGCAAACGCGCTACAAGAAGACTCTGCTTTGGCCTTGGGAGTTAATACAATCGATGGCCTCCTGACCTATAAAGCAGTGGCTGAGGCCCATCAGTTGCCGTATACACCGCTGGACCAAGTACCGGGTACGGAGTCATGGTAAACTGGAGGGGGTTATAGGGTGATTGCCCTCTCTCTTTTTCTATGCCCAGGTATGAAAGCAGGGAGGTGTGGCATACCCTTTACTAGGAGGGATGTCCATGCCAGGTTCCTTGAGCCGTTTAATGGATGTGATCAAGATTATTACTGTTTTTGTTGCGCTCACCCTTTTTTTTTATGTGATGATCGTGTGGGTGGCCGATGCCCTTGAAGAGCACAGTGAAGAAGACAGGCCGAAGGGACGGGCGGTAAAGGTGTTTAATCCCCAGCGGGAGGGATCATTGGAAACCATTCACGACGTGAAAGACCGGTTGATGTTTTTCTATTGGTTTGGCGAATAAGTGATGCCGCCCAAGCGGGCAAAGCATATATAACTAAAATCGCTCACCATCGGAAGGAATCAAGGGTTTTGGTGTCGAAGTTTTATCAACCGGAGGAGACTGGAAGTAAAAGGAGCAGGGGAGCGATGAGAGCGGAATTGGACGCATTTTTACACTATTTACGGGTTGAAAAAGGCCTGTCCGCCAATACGATCAACTCTTATCGGCGGGATTTAGAGCGTTTTTTTTCGTCTTTAAACAAACAGCAGTGTGTCTCACTCGAAGATGTTAATCGGGAGCATATTTTGGCATTTTTGCTTGAGTTGCGCAAAGAACATAAGGCAGATGCCACCGTTAACCGTCACCTCTCCGCCATCCGGACTTTTTTCCGCTTTTTACTTCACGATGGAAAATGTGCCCATGATCCTTCTGCCCATATTGAAACACCCAAGCTGGAAAAGAAATTGCCCCAAGTGCTTTCTGTCAGTGAAGTGGAGCGCTTGTTGCAGGCACCTTCCACTACGACTCCCTTCGGTCAGCGGGACCAGGCCATGCTGGAAGTGCTATATGCCACGGGCATCCGGGTCAGCGAACTGATCTCCTTGCGCCTGGATGATGTCCATTTGCAAATGGGATTTATCAAGTGCATGGGCAAAGGATCAAAAGAAAGAATTATCCCTCTGGGCCAGATGGCCATTGACGCCTTATCTCAGTATATTAACAACGGGCGAAAAAAATTGGATAAGACCAGGCGGCAAAAAGTCCTCTTTCTTAACCATCATGGCAGACCGTTAACCAGACAGGGGTTTTGGAAAATCATCAAAAAATATGCTGCCAAAGCAGGAATCAAGAAAGAGATTACGCCCCATACCCTGCGCCATTCTTTTGCCACCCATCTTTTAGAAAACGGGGCGGATCTCAGGGCTGTGCAAGAAATGCTGGGTCATGCGGATATTTCCACCACCCAAATCTATACCCATGTAACTAAAGTGCGGTTAAAGGATATCTATTCACGGGCACATCCCCGTGCTTAGTACGAAGGGCTAAGGAAAACAAAGGAGGCCAGATATCGTGTCTCAAGCATTTAAACGCATCTTCCTTATCGTTATGGACAGCGTAGGAATTGGCGCGATGCCCGATGCAGACCAGTTCGGCGACAAAGGGGCCCACACGCTGGGACACATTGCCGAGCACCGGGGTGGTTTAAACATGCCCCACATGCAAAAATTGGGGTTGGGCAACATTGAGCCGGTTAAAGGTATTCCGCCCGTGGAAAAACCTCTTGCTGCCTATGGCCGCATGCAGGAAGCGTCGGCTGGAAAAGATACCATGACGGGACATTGGGAAATCATGGGACTTCGGGTTGAGGTGCCTTTCCGTACCTTTACCGAAACCGGATTTCCTGCTGAGTTGATCCGTGAATTTGAAAGACGGGTCGGCCGTAAAGTGATTGGCAACAAAGCGGCTTCAGGTACTGAAATTATTAAAGAATTGGGCGAGGAACATATGCGCACGGGCCACTTGATTGTGTACACTTCGGCCGACAGTGTTTTCCAGATCGCCGCCCATGAAGAGGTTGTGCCTTTGGAGGAGTTGTACCAGATTTGTGAAGTGGCCCGGGAACTGACGAAAGACGAGCCCTATATGCTGGGCCGGGTGATTGCACGTCCTTTTATCGGCGAACCAGGTGCTTTCCAGCGGACAGCTAACCGCCGCGATTATGCCTTAAAGCCATTCGGCCCCACCGTAATGAACTATTTGCAAGAGGCGGGGTATGATGTCATCGCCCTGGGCAAGATCAGCGACATTTACGACAATGAAGGTGTGACCAAGGCCATTAAGACCAAATCGAACATGGATGGGATGGATCAATTATTGTCCACCCAGATGGAAGATTTTCAGGGCATCAGCTTTCTTAATCTGGTTGATTTTGATGCGCTCTATGGCCATCGCCGGGACCCTGAAGGGTACGGCCAAGCCCTGGAAGCATTTGATGCCCGGCTTCCGGAAGTTATGGAGAGGCTGAAGGAGAGCGATCTGTTGATCATTACTGCTGACCATGGTAATGATCCCACCCACCATGGCACAGACCATACCCGGGAATATGTGCCGTTGTTGTGTTACTCCCCTTCTTTTGAGCAAGGTACAAATCTTGGTTTGCGCGAGACTTTTGCAGACGTAGGGGCCACCATAGCTGATAATTTCAAAGTTCGTCAACCGGAACACGGCACCAGTTTTTTAGATGATTTACTTCATCTCAGGAGGGAAATTTAAAAAATGAGGGAAACGTATAGCCAAGCAGCTGATTATTTGCGGGACAAACTGAATGTCAAACCTGATATTGGTTTGATCCTGGGCTCAGGATTGGGCGTTTTGGCCGATGAAATTGAAAACCCGGTCAAGATCCCCTACAGGGAAATCCCTGGCTTTCCTGAATCGACGGTGGCCGGCCATGCCGGGCAATTGGTGTCCGGGGTGCTTGAGGGACGTCCTGTCATAGCCATGCAAGGCCGTTTTCACTTTTACGAAGGTTATGATTTGCAGCTGGTCACTATGCCGGTGAGAGCGATGAAGAAGCTGGGGGTCTCCAAACTGGTGGTGACCAATGCGGCGGGAGGCATCAACCCTGACTTTTCTCCGGGGGATTTAATGTTGATTGAGAGCCATATCAATTTCATGTTCCAGAATCCCTTGATCGGACCTAACGACGATGAACTGGGTCCCCGCTTTCCAGATATGTCTCAGGCCTATACGCCACAACTGCGCGAGAAAGCGGAAAAAGTGGCCAATGAATTGGGGATTCCTTTACAAAAGGGCGTTTATGTAGGGGTGACAGGTCCCAGTTATGAAACGCCGGCTGAAATCCGCATGTTTCGCAAAATGGGAGCTGATGCGGTGGGCATGTCCACCGTGCCTGAGGTGATCGTGGCCGCTCACTGCGGTATGGAAGTGCTGGGGATTTCCTGCATTTCCAATATGGCTGCGGGTATTTTGGACCAGCCTTTGTCCCATGAAGAAGTGATGGAAACAGCCGAACGGGTCAAACAAACCTTTTTAACCCTGGTGAAAGGCATTGTTAAACAACTTTAAATTTTGTGCTGGAGGGATTAAGATGGGTCGTTTAACCAAAATCAAAGAAGCAGCTCAATATATCAAGGGTAAAGGGGCTCAAAAACCTGAAATTGGCTTGATCTTAGGCTCCGGTTTGGGAGATCTGGCTGAAGAAATCGAAGAAGCAGTACATATTGATTATGGCGATATCCCTTACTTTCCTGTTTCTACGGTAGCTGGCCACGCTGGAAGGCTGGTGATTGGCCGTTTGCAGGGGAGAACCGTGGTGGCTATGCAGGGGCGCTTTCACTATTATGAAGGATATAGCATGCAGGAAGTGGTTTTTCCTGTCTATGTTATGAAGCAGCTTGGCGTTCAGCTCCTGGTCGTGACCAACGCTTGCGGGGGGATGAACCGCGCCTATCAACCCGGCGATTTGATGATTATTACCGATCACATTAATTTTACAGGGAACAACCCCCTGATAGGCCCTAACGAGGAAGAACTGGGTCCCCGCTTTCCGGATATGTCCCGCGCTTACACCCCTGAACTGGTACAATTTGTGGAAGAGACGGCCCAAAAGTTGGGCATCAAAGTACAAAAGGGTGTTTATGTTGGCATTAGCGGCCCTAACTATATGACCCCAGCTGAATTAACCATGCTGGCCAACTTAGGTGGCGATGCGGTGGGGATGTCTACCGTGCCGGAAGTGATCGCCGCCAGTCATACCGGATTAAAGGTCATAGGTATTTCCTGTGTAACCGATATGGCCATCGGCAGTGAACTGGAACCGCTCACCCATGAGCAGGTGGTGGAAGTGGCTAACAGAACCAAACCCAAATTTATCTCTTTGGTTAAAGAGATTGTAGGCACGGTGAAGCTGTCATGAGAATGGTGGATCTTATTCAAAAAAAGAGGGATGGCTTTGCTTTAAGTAAGGAAGAAATTCATTTTATTATTGAAGGCTATACCCAGGGCACCATTCCAGATTACCAGATGGCTGCTCTGGCGATGGCTATTTATTTTCGAGGGATGGACAGCCAAGAAACGTCCCATTTAACCATGGCGATGGTCCAGTCAGGTGAAACCATTGATTTATCTCCGATTAAGGGGATTAAAGTAGATAAGCATTCCACCGGCGGGGTCGGAGATAAAACCAGCCTGATTGTAGCTCCCCTCGTCGCTACAGTGGGGGTACCGGTGGCTAAAATGTCTGGCCGGGGGCTGGGTCATACGGGAGGAACCATAGATAAACTGGAATCCATTGAAGGGTTTCAAACAGAACTGACCCCCGAACAATTTTTCCGCAATGTGAATGAGATTAAATTAGCTTTGGTAGGACAAAGCGGCAACCTGGCTCCTGCTGATAAAAAGTTATACGCGCTCAGGGATGTGACCGCTACGGTTAATTCCATTCCCCTGATTGCCAGCTCCATTATGAGTAAAAAACTGGCTTCCGGTGCCGATGCGATCGTATTGGATGTCAAAACGGGATCGGGTGCCTTTATGAAAAAGTTGGAGGATGCGAAAGCATTGGCCGAAGCGATGGTCTCAATCGGCAAAGAGCTGAACCGGCAAACGATTGCTGTCATTTCAGACATGAATCAACCCCTTGGCTATGAGGTGGGTAATGCCAATGAGGTGCGGGAGGCAATAGAGGTTTTAAAAGGGGAAGGGGAAGCAGGGTTAACCAAGCTGTGCCTGACCATCGCCGCTTATATGACCGTAGCCGGTCAAATCTACCCAGACTTTGACAGTGCCTATGAAGAATTGGACAAGGTACTGAGGTCTGGCCAGGCCTTGGAGACCTTCAAGCGCTTTGTTCAGGCCCAAGGGGGCAATACAGAGCAAATTGACGACCCAGAGAAGTTACCCCAAGCCAGCTTTCATGTGGAATTAAAAGCTGAAGAGGATGGGTATGTGACCCAAATTGATGCGGAAGCTGTCGGAGTTGCCGCTATGTTGCTGGGTGCAGGACGCGCAACCAAAGAGGACACGATTGATCATGCAGTGGGGATCACCCTGCGCAAGAAAGTAGGAGATCCTGTTCAAAAGGGAGAAGTGCTGGCAGTTTTACACAGTAACTCTGAACAACCCGCAGCAAGTATCAACCGCTTAAAGCAAGCGATTGTCATTGGCAAGGAAAAAGTAAATAAACTGCCGCTCATCTATGACGTCCTACAATAAAACAAATCTGATGAGTATGGTAAGCCAGTCAGGTTCAGGAAAAAATAGTTTCCGGATTGGTTACCGTGCAGAAAAGCCAGGCACAGCGCCTGGCAATTTTATTGCCTGGAACTTTTGAGAACTGTCGAGGTTTACACAAAACATGTTGATTGATTTATTTTTTTCAGGAAAGGAATATCTTGCTAAATTTTTGGCGACACTGGGGGTAAAAGCCCTTGGTTAACGGTTTTTTCCTCACACTATTTAAACGATGAAAGGAGGAAATGCGGGAGACAGGTTGGCTAAGGCCAACGTTTGTTCTTCTCCCAGTTAGGCGATGTCCTTCTAATGCCTAGAGCGGGAGTCTCCTGTGTGAAGGATGAGAGGAAAGATTTCTCCCACACTGCTTTGCCTATTGCTTATACTTAGTTTGATTTTGAGTGGTGGCTTTCCAGCCTCTGCTGAGGAAAATGATGTAGACTTGGCTCCTGAGGCCAAATCAGCCATTTTAATGGACATGGATACAGGAACCGTCATTTATGAAAAAAATGCCGACTTGCGCTTGCCTCCGGCCAGCATCACTAAAATTATGACCATGCTGCTTGTGATGGAAGCGATTGAAAGAGGGGAGTTGAACTGGTCGGATAAAGTAAGAACCAGTGAGCGGGCGGCATCTATGGGCGGTTCTCAAATTTTCCTGGAAGCTGGCGAAGAGATGACTGTTGAGGATTTGATGAAGGGAATCGCTATTTCCTCAGGCAATGACGCCACAGTGGCTATTGCCGAGCATATTGCCGGAACAGAAGAAAATTTTGTCCGCATGATGAATGAAAAAGCTAAACAATTGGGAATGGAAAATACCCATTTTGTTAACACCAATGGTCTTCCTGCGGACAATCATTACACCTCGGCCAGGGATATTGCCATCATGTCCAGGGCTTTATTGAAATACGAGGATATTACCCGTTTTACCGGCCTTTATGAAGACTACCTGCGCCAAGATACTGACCGTCCTTTCTGGCTGGTCAACACGAACAGGCTGGTCAAGTTCTATAACGGCATGGATGGGCTGAAAACAGGTTATACCAGTGAAGCCAAGTATTGTCTGGCTGCCACCGCCAAGCGGGGCGATATGCGCATGATTTCCGTTGTAATGGGGACACCAACCCCCAAAATAAGAAACAAAAACGTGGTCCAAATGCTGGATTATGCCTTTAACCATTATCAGACCCACCCCATTTATAAAAAAGGGGATATTTTGGGTGAAGTGACGGTCGATAAGGGAGCTCAAACAAGCATGAAACTGGTTGCACCCACTCAAATCAGCGTGTTAACCAAAAAAGGTGAAGCGACAGACCAATACAAAACATCAATCTTGAAGCCAGATTTTGTTCCCTCACCTGTGAAGATAGGGGAAGTATTGGGCCAGGTGGTGATTGAGAAAGAAGGAAAGATTGAAACTGAAGTGGACATTGTGGCCACTGCAGAGATGCCGCGGGCAACATTCTGGCAATTGTTAAAAAGAACCAGCGCTTCATTGTTCAGCGTCACTCCCTAACGCAGTATTCGACAAACAGCCGGGAAACAGAAGCAAGAATGCTCGACTTTTTTGTAGTTTTGTCACCTGGAAGGAAAAACTCCTCCCCGTGTAGAAACCAATCTACGAACGTTAAAGGATAATGAAGGAGGAGAAAAGCAGGTGGCCTTACAAGTCGAGTTTACCACCCGTGAAGATGTACTGATTATCCGTTTAGCAGGCGAACTGGACCATCACACCGCCGAACAACTGCGCAGACAGGCGGAGCAAAAACTAAATGAGCAACAGGTCAGACATATCCTGTTAAATTTAGAAGATCTGACCTTTATGGACAGCTCTGGCCTGGGGGTTATTCTGGGGCGTTATAAGCAAATCTCCCAACAAGGTGGCCAAATGATCGTCTGTGCCATTTCCCCAACGATCTATCGTCTGTTTGAATTATCAGGAATGTTTAAAATCCTGAAGTTCGTGGACTCCGAAGAGCAGGCTTTAAAAACATTGGGGGTGGCATAGATGGCCTTTCATAATAAAATGGAACTTCGTTTTAAGGCTAAAAGTGAAAATGAAGCGTTTGCCCGGGTAGCCGTAGCGTCTTTTGTCTCCCAATTGGATCCTGATCTCGAGCAGTTGACTGACATTAAAACCGTGGTGTCTGAAGCTGTGACCAATGCTATTATTCACGGCTATGAAGAAAATGAAGAAGGCTGGGTCTTCCTGTCCACTGAAATTAACGATAATGAAGTCACCATCATCATTAGGGATGAAGGACAAGGAATCAAAGATATCGAGCAGGCTAGACAGCCGTTGTTCACAACAAAGCCGGAAATGGAACGCTCAGGCATGGGCTTTACCATCATGGAGAACTTCATGGATCATGTGGAAGTGTCCAGTGAAGAAGGCAAAGGCACAACGGTCAAGCTGGTCAAAAAATTGACCACCAACCCTAACCAAGCCTTGTGTAATTAAGGAGAATGCCTATGGATGTGGATGTGAAACAGTGGAACCGTTCACATGATTATTTGGATGATGAGGAAATCAAATCACTCATATCCCGAAGTCAACAAGGGGATACCAAGGCCAGAGACCGCCTGGTCCAAAGTAACACACGCTTGGTCTGGTCAGTCGTACAGCGCTTTTTAAATCGCGGCTATGAGGCAGAGGATTTGTTTCAAATTGGGTGTATTGGCCTGCTCAAATCAATTGATAAATTTGATTTGAGTTACGAGGTTAAATTTTCCACTTATGCTGTTCCGATGATTATCGGTGAAATTCAACGGTTTCTGAGGGATGATGGTTCCGTTAAGGTCAGCCGTTCCTTGAAAGAGACCGCCAACCGGATTCGCCGTACGAAAGATGAGTTAACCAAGCAACTTGGCCGTCAGCCCAAAGTGAGCGAAATTGCCGAAGCTTTGGACATTTCTCCCGAGGATGTGGTGTTTGCCCAAGAAGCGCTGAGAGAACCGGCCTCCATTCACGAAACGGTCTATGAAAACGATGGAGACCCCATTACTTTGATGGATCAGATAGCCGATGACAGTGATCAAAGGTGGTTTGATCAGCTCGCCTTAAAAGAAGCGCTGACTACACTCTCGGAGCGGGAAAAACTGATCGTTTACTTGCGTTACTACAAGGACCAAACCCAATCGGAAGTGGCCGAACGGTTGGGCATCTCCCAAGTGCAGGTTTCACGGCTGGAAAAAAGGATTCTTCAACAAATTAAAGAACATATGAGCGGCTGAATTCCTCCCTCACTTTCCTTGTCAGGAGAAGTGAGGGTTTTTTTGTCCATACATGTTCGCATCTTATTGGGAACATACTATATGGAAAGATATAAAAGGCATGGGTTTCCCTGTTATCACTTCAGCCTAAAAAGGGGTGGAACGCATGGAAAACGGTCAACTTCTCTATCTGCGCCTGCGCCACCGTGTCCAACTGAGGCCGAGCCAACACGTCTATTTTGAAGATATTGCCCAGTATATCGTTGCCCCACACTATGAGGAAAAACTAAAACGACTGCGGATACACACCGTCTCTCCGGAGGACAGGCATCTCATTGTGATTGATGTGGTAAAGGTGATTAAGCGGTTGCAGGAGGTTATCCCCCACCTGGAAGTTGAGGTATTGGGCCCTAGTCAAACGATTATTGAGATCGTTTATCCCCAAAAATCACCCCAGTTTCTTCTTGTTTTATTTGTGTGGATTCTGTTGTTTACCGGCTCAGGACTAGCCATCATGAATTTCCATGAAGATGTGAGTATGCTAGCTGTGCATCAGCGTATTTACAAAATGATGACGGGTATAGAAGAGCCGCATCCTTTATGGTTGCAAATCCCCTACTCCTTCGGGATTGGCATCGGCATGATATTGTTTTTCAACCATGTTTTTAAAAAAAGGCTTAATGAGGAACCAAGTCCCCTGGAAGTAGAAATGTTTAATTACCAGCAAAGTTTGGATCAATATGTGGTCATGCACGAGAATAAGGAGGTGGAAAAGAAATTGAATGACAATACTTAAAGCTGCGTTCTTGATCTTAATTGGTCTTTCAGGCGGGCTGGCAGTAGGAACTGGTCTGGTTGCTTTCCTCACCGTGCTGGGGATTGTACCCCGGCTTGCTCAAATCACCAAAACCCATGCCTTTATCCATTGGTATCAAAGGAGTATTATTATTGGCGCCGTGTTTTGGACTTGGACAGGGTTAAGGGAAGCGGAGTTTTGTTTGCTTAAAGATATTGTTATCATTTATGGACTGTTTGCCGGCATGTTTGTTGGTCTGTTGGCTGCTGCCTTAACAGAGGTGCTTAATGTCTTGCCTATTTTGGCCAAGCGCATTCATATGGTGGATAAGTTGCTGTGGTTATTGATGGCCATGGTCTTGGGTAAGATGCTGGGGTCCCTGTTTCACTGGTTGTTTTTTGTTCCCTTTTCCTAAAACCGGGGCAGTTTGAAAGAGGCCGTATTTTTGATCTGCAAGAAAGCAGCCAAATTTGAAGGAGTAACTTGCTAAATCTGGAGGCGTCATGAAAATGTATGACAAGCATAGGGATTTGACCGCTAAACGCCACGTGATCATGATTACCGATGGAGACGATGTGGCCAAGCAAGTGATAGAACAAGTGGCCAAAGATATTGGTGGACGGTGCATCACGTTGTCTGCCGGCAATCCAACTCCTATTTCTGGGGAGGAAATCGTGGAACTTATTCTGCAGGCAAAAGCATGATCCTGTCCTGGTGATGTTTGACGATAATGGGCGGGCAGGATATGGGGCGGGAGAGTCGGCTATGGTGCAGGTTGCCCGGCACCCCCGCATTTCTGTGTTGGGCGTGATTGCAGTAGCTTCTAACACGGCCCATACCAACTGCACCCATGTTGATGTGGCGATTGATGCACAGGGACGTATTGTGGAGCAAGGGGTGAACAAGGCCGGAGATGTGTTGCCTGATAGTGAAAAATGCATTTTTGGAGACACGGTAGAAATCCTTGGGCAGCTCAACATTCCGGTTATTGTGGGGATTGGAGATATCGGCAAAATGAAAAGAAGAGACCATCTCTGTTATGGCGCCCCGGTGACACATAAAGCGGTGGAAATCATCTTGGAACGGAGTGGCTACTATGAACAAGCAAACAAAGAAGCGGAAAATTGAGAAGTCATTGGAAAAAAATTATGAATATATGGATGAACGCCTGGACTTTAAGCTCAATTACGACGTAGGATGTCGTAAGTATAAGGTCGGTAATCGACAGATCCGTGTCTTTTTTGTCAACGGATTAGCGGATACAGCCAACATGACACAGCTTTTGCGCCAAATCTCCTTTGTCAAAAAGCCTTTGACATCGGAGGGTGCGTTTAAAACCCTCTTTGAAGAAACATTGGCCAATGTGCAAGTCGAAGTGACGGAAAACATGGATGAAGCGATTGATCAATTGTTGTCTGGATTAATGGTTGTAATGGGGGAGGGATGGGAAAAAGCGCTCATTGTTGATGTGCGCCAATATCCAGGCCGTGAACCGGAAGAGCCGGATACGGAACGGGTAATTAGGGGCTCACGGGACGGTTTTACCGAAAATATTATTCACAACACAGCGATGATTCGGCGCCGGGTTCGGGATGCACGCTTAAGAATGGAAATACACCAGGTTGGGGAGCGCTCCAAAACAGATATCTGCATTGCCTATATCAAGGACATTGCCAACCCCCGCTTAGTTGAAGAAATTAGGAAACAATTAGAAAAAATTGATGTTGATGGCATTCCGATGGGTGAGAAAGCGATCGAGGAATTTGTCATCAAACAAGGCTACAATCCTTTTCCAAAAGTGCGCTTCACCGAACGGCCAGATGTAGCTGCAGCCCATCTCTATGAAGGGCATGTCATGATCATGGTGGATACATCCCCAGCCATTATTATTCTGCCCACGACCTATTTTCACCACTTGCAACATGCCGAAGAATTCCGTCAAACCCCTTTCATCGGCCTTTATGTCCGTTGGATTCGCTATATTGGTATTTTATCAGCTCTATTTTTGTTGCCCTTATACACATTATTTGTGTTGGAACCCACGCTTCTGCCTGATCAAATTAAGTTTATTGGCCCAAAGAAAGACAACTATTCTTTACCTATATTTTTACAGTTTATTTTCGCGGAATTGGGGATTGACATGATGCGCATGGCTGCCATCCATACTCCCACTCCTCTCGCCACGGCGATGGGACTTGTGGCTGCTATTCTCATTGGTGAAATTGCCATACAGGTGGGACTGTTTGTGCCGGAAGTGATTTTGTATCTCGCTGTGGCAGCCATCGGCACGTTTGCCACTCCGTCTTATGAGGTGAGTTTGGCCAATAAAATGATCCGGATGGTTTTACTGGTGTTGGTCACCCTGTTTAAGGTGTCCGGGTTGGTGATTGGCGTGACTGTATTCATTGTTTGGCTCAGCACGATGAAATCCTTGCGAACCCCTTACTTGTGGCCGTTTATTCCTTTCAATCTGAAAGCTTTTTCCACCGTGATATTGCGTTTAACCTCCTCCATGACCAAAACCAGGCCAAGTATTGCCCATCCGCGGAACAAATATAAACAACCCCAAGGGTAGCTTGTGGTCATGCCTTTTTGCCATTGTCTACGCCTTTGGTTTGTGATATATTGTTTTTAATATTCACGGAGTTAGGGAGAGGAGAACTTTAAGATATGGCCCTCTATGGTACGAGCAGGATCAACGCAAGTGGTCATCTGGAGATCGGCGGATGTGATGTGGTGGAATTGGCTCAAACGTACGGGACTCCGCTTGTGATCTATGATGAGGAGTATATCCGCCGCAGGTGCCAGGCTTTTGTGCAGGCCTTTAAGGATAAAGGAATGCAAGCGCAAGTGGCATATGCCAGTAAGGCGTTTAGCAGCATCGCCATTTGTCAATTAATAGAAGAAGAGGGACTCTCATTGGATGTTGTCTCTGGAGGAGAACTCTATACAGCTTTAAAAGCTGGTTTTCCCCCAGAGCGCATTCATTTTCATGGCAATAACAAATCCTTACAAGAGTTGAAAATGGGACTGGAGTCTGGAATTGGCTGTTTTGTAGTGGACAACTTTACAGAGTTGGCTCATTTACATGCACTTGCAGAGGCGCGCCAACAGAAAGTAAAGATTTTATTACGTATTACGCCGGGTATTGAGGCCCATACTCATGAATACATTACAACTGGGCAGGAAGATTCCAAATTTGGATTTGATTTAAACAGCGGCCAGGCATTTGAAGCCCTCAAGCAAGCGCTGAGCCAGCCTTACTACCATGTTCTCGGGCTCCATGCCCATATTGGTTCCCAGATATTTGACACTGCAGCCTTTCAGTTGGTGATTCAACGGCTGGCCCAGTTTGTGCAGGAGGCCAGCAAAAAGCTGGGCTGGCAGATCTCCGTACTCAACTTAGGAGGGGGCTTCGGTATCCGTTATACGGCAGAAGATACCCCCCTTTTGCCCCAGGAATATGTCTATGCCTTGTGCGACAGCGTCCACAAGGAATGGCAGACTTTACGCCAACCGCTGCCGGAGATCTGGATCGAGCCGGGGCGCAGTATCGTGGGTGAAGCAGGAACCACTGTATACACGATTGGTGCGTTCAAGGAGGTGCCAGGTGTCCGTCAATATATATCGGTTGATGGGGGCATGAGTGACAATTTGCGTGTGGCCTTGTATCAGGCCAAATATGAAGCCTGTGTGGCCAACCGGATGACAGAGAACAATAGCGAAGTGTATACGGTGGCCGGCAAATTATGCGAGACAGGGGATATTTTGATTTGGGATCTCCCTTTGCCCCGCGTCAAAGAGGGGGACCTGCTGGCTGTTTTTTGTACAGGTGCGTACGGCTATTCCATGGCCAATAATTATAATCGCATCCCTCGTCCTGCCGTCGTGATGGTCCGAGACGGAGAGGCACACCTGATTATCCGGCGTGAAACCTACGGAGACCTGATTAGAAATGACATTCCTTTAATGTCTAAAATCACGCAAAAATAAAGGGGGCTTCAGTATGGCAAGTTATGCCACCATTATCATGGAAAACGGAGCGGAAATTGAACTGGAATTGTTTGAGGAAGATGCTCCGAATACGGTGGCCAATTTTGTCAAGTTGGCCAAGGAAGGCTTTTATGACGGGCTGACCTTTCACCGGGTCATTCCCGGTTTTGTAGCCCAGGGCGGATGCCCCCGGGGGGATGGCACCGGAGGGCCGGGTTACACGATTAAGTGTGAAATTAATCCTAACAAACATGAACGGGGGTCGGTGGCCATGGCCCACGCGGGTCGTGACACAGGAGGGAGCCAGTTTTATATTTGTTACCAGCCGCAGCCTCACTTGGACGGCCGCCATACCGTGTTTGGCAAAGTGGTAAATGGAATGGAGTATGTGGATGAGTTTCAGGGAGATGACCGCATGAAAACGATCAAAGTGATGGAAAACAATGAAGCATCCTAGTTCGAGCAGCGAATATATGGACAGCATATACAAAAAAAGGTATACTGAAAACAAACGACTAAAAACAAAATAGCATATGGATTCCTTCGGGGCAGGGTGGAATTCCCGACCGGCGGTATTAGATGGTGACTGTTTTTAAATCAACATTTCAAAACAGCATCATCTAGAGCCCGTGACCCGCGACAAGCGGTGGATCTGGTGAGAGGCCAGAGCCGACAGTGACAGTCTGGATGGGAGAAGGAAAAATGGCGGCGTAAGTTTTTTAAAACTTGATCCTTACGCCTTACTTTCCTATTGCAAAAAAAGCAATACCATTTTATCAGATTAGGTATACCTTTTTGTGAGAGTTTTCACAACTAAGGTGAGCTGGCAGGCCCCGGGAGATGTTTTCCTGGGGTTTTTTCTTGTCACAAGATGCACGAGAAAAAAGATGCATTTCGCCTTGAATCACGATGTTTTACAAGTGTTAAAGGAGGAGCTTATGTGGCTTCAGAACGGGATTCCTATTATATGAAGCTGGCCCTTCAGTTAGCGGAAGCGACAAGCGGGCAAACCTCTCCCAATCCTGTGGTAGGGGCAGTGATTGTCAAAGATTCTGAGATTGTCGGCTTAGGGGCCCATCTGAAAGCGGGGGAGGCACATGCGGAAGTTCATGCCCTGGCCATGGCCAAAGAAAAGGCGCAAGGAGCCACGATGTATGTGACCCTTGAGCCTTGCAGCCATTATGGGAGGACCCCTCCCTGTGCCGACGCTGTCATTGAGGCAGGGATTAAACGGGTGGTCATTGCGGCTTGTGATCCCAATCCCCTGGTCAGGGGAAGGGGCGTGGAAAAGCTGAAAGCAGCAGGTTTGGAAGTAGAAGTAGGTTTGTTTAAAGAAGAAGCCGAGCGCTTGAATGAGATCTTTAATTACTATATCGTCCACCGGAGACCGTTTGTGACATTAAAAACAGCGACGACCCTCGACGGCAAGATCGCCACGGTCACTGGCGAGAGCCAGTGGATTACAGGCGAAGAAGCCCGGGCAGATGTCCATCTCTTGCGTCACCGGCATGATGCCATTTTGGTGGGGATCAATACGGTCCTGCGTGACAATCCCCGCTTAACCACCCGTATTGCCGGACAGTCTGGACGTCATCCGGTTAGAGTCATCCTGGATTCCAAGTTAAGAATCCCGTTAGATGCCCAGGTCACACACACGGAACAAGCGCCGACGTGGATCTTTACCACGGACCAGGCTCCGGCAGAACGAGTGAAAGCATTGACCGAAAAGGGGGTCAAGGTGGTCAAGATTTCTTCGGAAACTCGGGTGGATGTGGAACAGGTGCTGGCTTATCTGGGAGAACAGGGCATTGCCTCGGTTCTGGTTGAAGGCGGAGGAGAAGTCAATGCCTCGTTTCTCCAAGGCGGTTTTGTAAACAAAGTTGTGGCTTATTTAGCCCCGAAGCTGATCGGCGGCAACGAGGCCCCCGGCGCTTTCCGCGGCCAAGGCGTGCTTTCCCTGGCTCAGAGTTTGCATTTAAAAGATGTCAGCGTTGAAACCCTGGGCCAGGATCTCAAAGTCGTGGGCTATTTGAAATGAAAGGAGTTTGAAAAATGTTTACAGGGATTGTTGAGGAGATTGGGACGGTCAAGGGCGTTCATAAAGGGCACGACCACTTTCAGCTGGTGATCGGTGCCAACAAAATTCTCGAGGACATTCACACAGGGGACAGCATAGCCGTTAACGGGGTGTGTCTGACCGTGACCAACTATACCCGGGACAGCTTCCAAGTGGATGTGATGCCTGAAACATTAAAAGCAACCAGCCTGGGCCATGTGACCAGCGGGAGCAAGGTAAACCTTGAACGGGCCATGCCGGCCAACGGACGTTTTGGGGGCCATATTGTCTCCGGCCATGTGGATGGGACGGGAACGATTACTGCCATTACCTCCCGGGGCAATGCGGTTTATTTTACCGTGCAAACACCGCCGGAGCTGATGAAATACCTGGTTCCCAAAGGTTCTGTTACGGTTGACGGCATCAGCCTGACCGTCGTGGAAGTTGGAAAAAACCAATTTTCAGTGTCCATTATTCCCCATACCTTGTCCGAGACGATCCTGCACACCAAGCAGGTGGGGGATGTTGTCAATCTGGAATGTGATGTGTTAGCTAAATACTTGGAACGTTTGCTTGCTGTGCGGGGTATGTTTGCCGACGGCAGCGGTGTGGCCGGTGGGCAAAAGGGGCTGACCAGGGAGACACTGGAGAAAAACGGGTATTTATAAATGGGCAACCAAACTGACAAGGGGTGAGAGCATGTTTGATCCAATCGAGGAAGCGATTTACGAACTGATGCAAGGGCGGGTCATCATTGTTGTTGACGATGAAGACCGGGAAAATGAGGGTGACTTTGTGGCCTTAGCCGAGAAGTGTACCCCGGAAATCATTAACTTCATGATTACCCATGGGCGGGGGCTTGTTTGTGTGCCCATAACGGAACAACGTGCCAGAGAACTGGATTTGCATCCTATGGTTGATCACAATACCGACCCCCATGGCACTGCTTTTACTGTTTCCGTGGATTACAAAACAACAACAACCGGTATCTCTGCCCATGAACGCTCGGATACGATTCGAGCCTTAATTGATCCCAAAGCGAAAAAGACAGACTTTAAGCGTCCCGGTCACATCTTTCCCCTTATTGCGAAAGAGGGTGGTGTATTGCGCCGGGCTGGCCATACGGAGGCAGCGGTGGATCTGGCCCGGATGTGTGGCGCTTATCCAGCGGGCATTATTTGTGAAATTATGAATGAAGATGGAACCATGGCCCGGGTGCCCCAATTAAGAAAGATTGCAGATAAATTTGACTTGAAAATGATCACCATTAAGGATTTAATTAAATATCGGAACAAAAAAGATACATTGATTAAGCGGGAGGTGGAGGTTGACCTTCCCACCGAGTACGGCCGGTTTAAGGTGATTGCCTACAGTAATGTTGTCGATAACAAAGAACATCTTGCCCTGGTGAAAGGGCCTATCAATCCAGACCGGCCTACCCTGGTTCGTGTGCACTCCGAATGCTTAACTGGAGATGTGTTTGGTTCTCACCGCTGCGACTGCGGCCCCCAACTGCATGCCGCCTTGAAACAGATTGAAGCGGAAGGCAATGGGGTCCTTCTGTACATGCGTCAGGAAGGAAGGGGAATTGGCCTGATTAACAAGCTGAAAGCCTATACCTTGCAAGACAAAGGATTAGATACGGTGGAGGCCAATCAAAAATTAGGTTTTGCGCCCGATTTGAGAGATTATGGGATCGGTGCCCAGATATTAAAAGACATAGGTGTGCGCAAAATGCGTTTGCTGACTAACAATCCCCGTAAAATTGCCGGATTGGAAGGATATGATCTGGAAGTTGTCGAAAGAGTACCGATACAGACAGAAATTCATCAAGAAAACCGGAGATATCTGGAAACGAAAAAATCGAAGCTGGGCCATTTGTTGCACATGGATTAACACCCGCTCTCAACCCAATTGCGTTTAAAACTGAGCTGAAACATAAGCTATATATTTCATGATAAAAGGAGAGACCACAGATGGGACAAACTTATGAAGGACATTTGGTGGGATCCGACTTGAAAGTGGGCATTGTTGTGGGACGGTTCAATGAGTTTATTACGCACAAATTGCTGGGAGGTGCACAGGACGCACTCATCCGTCATGGTGTGAACAAGGATGCGATCGATGTGGCTTGGGTCCCGGGCTCCTTTGAAATCCCCCTGGCCGCTAAGCGCATGGCGGAAACTGGGAGATATGACGCCATCATTGCCTTGGGATGTGTGATTCGCGGCGCAACCCCCCATTTTGACTATGTGTGCAGCGAAGTATCCAAAGGGATATCCCGGCTCAATCTGGATCTGGACTTACCAGTGATCTTTGGCGTGATTACCACAGACACCATTGAACAGGCCGTGGAGCGCGCTGGTACAAAAGCGGGGAACAAAGGCTGGGAAGCTGCCTTGGCCGCTATTGAAATGGCCAATCTGCTTAAACAATTTAAACGTTAAGTGATGCCCATGTTACAAGTGAAGTTAGAATCGTTTGAAGGGCCCCTTGATTTGCTTCTGCATTTGATTGATAAGGCAGAAGTGGACATCTATGAAATCTCTGTTTCGGAAATTGCCGATCAATATGTGGCTTACATCCGGCAGATGCAAGAGCTGGAACTGGAAATTGCCAGCGAATTTTTGGTCATGGCTTGCACCCTGTTGGCCATTAAGAGTAAAATGCTGCTGCCTAAAAAAGAGGAATATACCTTTCAGCCCATGCTGGACATGGAGCTGGAAGAGGAGTATGATCCAAGGTTAGAGCTGATCGAGCGTCTGGTGCAATACAGAAAATATAAACAGTTAGCGTCCTTATTGAGGGAAGAAGAAGCTAAACGGAGTCAAATATACACCCGTCCAGCCGAGGATTTGTCTTCCTTTATTGACCGGGATGATATTAACCCGGTGGCCAATGTCAGCCTGTTTGACCTGGTTGATGCCCTTCAAGAGGTGTTGAAAAAAAAGGAAGAGGAACCGTTAAGTAAAGTGGAAAGGGATGAAATCTCGGTCAGCGAACGAATGAAAGAGATTAAGGCTTGTTTGGAGCGGAAAAAAGAGATCACCTTCGACCAGCTGTTTGAAGGCAAGCGGACCAAAACGCAGATCGTGGTTACCTTCCTCGCCTTGCTGGAATTAATTAAAAAAAACGAGGTGTATTGCCAGCAAGACCGCTTGTTTGGGAAAATTAAGATTTCATTAGCCATGGAGGTATACGCGCATGGATCGTGAACACCTGCTTGCTGTGATCGAAGGGCTCTTGTTTGTCGCAGGCAACGAAGGGCTGGAGGCCAAACAAATCGCTGACGTCCTGGAAATCAAAACAGCAGCTGTTCCCCAGTTGATCGAAGAAATGAAGAAAAAATTTAAAGAACAAAACAGAGGCATTCAAGTGGTTGAAATTGCCGGCTCCTATCAATTGACGACACGGCCGGAACATGCTCCTTATTTTGAAAAACTGGCCCATTCTCCTTCTCACGCCACACTGTCTCAAGCCGCTTTGGAGACGCTGGCCATTATCGCCTATAAGCAGCCGGTCACCCGGGCGGAAATAGAGGAAGTACGCGGGGTTAAGAGTGAAAAAGCGATCAACACCCTGCTGAACAAATCGCTCATTAAGGAAGTCGGGCGTAAAGAAGGGCCTGGCAGGGCCATCCTGTATGGCACAACAAAGGAGTTTCTGGACTATTTCGGTTTAAACAGTCTGGACGACTTACCCGATCTGCCTGAGGAAATCGATATGGATCAAGTGAAAAAAGAAGCCAACTTCTTGTTTTCCACTCCGGAGCCGGAAACGCAAGAAGGATAGTCCCCTGTCTTTCACACTGCAGGCCAGTGGAAGACAGGGCTTTTTTGTTCTATTCAGCCCGGAAAAGCATATACTTGTACCAGCGTGTCAGAAGATCGTGGATCAAGTGGGGAGGGTTACTGGTGAAAAGCAAACAGGTCATGATCACCGCGCTGGTACTCACACTTTTGCTCTCCCTGGTCCCCCAAAAGGCTGGTGCGGAGCTGAATGTGTCTGCTCAGGCCGCCATTCTCATAGATGCGGAATCAAAGCGGGTGTTGTTTGAGAAAAATGCCTATGAGCCGTTGCGCATTGCCAGTATTACCAAAATCATGACAGCCATTGTCGCTCTGGAGCATGGCGATTTGAAAGACGTGGTGACCGCGTCCAAAAATGCCTGTAGCGTTGAAGGGTCATCCATTTACCTCAGGCCAGGAGAAAAAATGACCTTGGAAGATCTGCTTTACGGGTTAATACTTCGTTCGGGAAATGATGCAGCGGTTGCCATTGCCGAACATATAGGGGGATCGGTGGAAGGTTTTGTTTTTTTAATGAATCAAAAAGCGGAAGAGTTAGGAATGGAACAAACAGTGTTTAATAATCCCCACGGCTTGGACACCCATGAGGAGCACTATTCAACGGCTTACGATATGGCCCTGCTTACCGCTTATGCCCTGCAGAATGAGACTTTTGCCACAATTGCCTCTACACGGAAGAAAACCGCGCCATTAGAAGGAGAGAAATGGGACCGGGTTTGGTATAACAAAAACCGTTTGCTCTCCATGTATCCCTATGCCGATGGAGTTAAAACTGGCTATACTCAACGGGCCAAACGGACGCTTGTTTCATCAGCGACCAAGGATGGCCATCGCTTGATTGCCGTGACATTAAATGCGCCCGATGACTGGAATGATCACATCAATATGTTTGAATATGGCTTTCAGCATTATACTTTGGTCACTTTCGCTGGAGAGGGAGAGCTGCTTAAAGAAGAGCGTTTTGAGAGAACAGACGGTCACTTTAAATATCTTAACAGCTTTCGTTATCCCCTCCGGGAAGATGAACATCTCAAGAAACAGATCGTTATAGATCCAGTTTTTAAACAGGAAGATCTCCCGGCCATTCCTAAGCCGGCTGGTTATGTGCATTACTTTTTGGATAATGAAGAAATTGGCAGGGTCCCAGTAGGATTCATTCCGCACGAAAAGCCTCCTTCCTTCTGGCAACGGTTAAGAAACCTGTTTGACACCTTGGTGGGTGTTGTCCATGGTTAATGTCATCTGGTTCGGTTTGATCGTCATCGGGGTTATTGTTGCTGCCCTGGAAGGAAACTTGCAAGCGGTAAATGAAGCCGCCTTCGAAGGAGCCAAAGAAGGGGTCACCATTTGTTTTGGGTTGATCAGCATCTTGGTTTTCTGGCTGGGGATGATGAAAATTGCCCGGGAATCTGGCTTGTTGGAGACATTTGCCAAAATTTTGAGTCCGGTTGCTCACCGCCTGTTTCCTGATGTACCTAAGGATCATCCTGCCATGGGTTATATCCTGGCCAATATGAGCGCCAATTTATTCGGCTTAGGCAATGCTGCGACTCCTATGGGCATTAAAGCGATGGAAGAGCTGCAAAAGTTAAATCCACACAAAGAAAAGGCCACCCCTGCCATGATTACGTTAATGGCGCTGAATACATCCAGTATTACATTAATTCCGACCACAGTCATTGCGATCCGCTTAAATTACGGCTCCAGCAACGCGGTGGAAATTGTGGGGACCACTTTGTTTGCCACGTTTTGCTCTACCCTGATTGCTGTCATGCTGGACAGGTGGTGCCGCCGTCGCTACGGATACTAAGTTAACTGGCCCGGTGTTCTTGTATAGAGGAAGAGAGGGTGGTTCAGTGTATACGGTTATAACGGCCATATCGGTCTGGGCTATTCCGGCGTTGATTTGTTTTATCCTTATCTATGGCATCATCAAAGGTTTGCCCGTTTATGAAACGTTTGTGGAGGGAGCTAAGGAAGGATTCGGCACGGCGATCAATATTATTCCCCATCTGGTTGGGATGATGGTGGCGGTTTCCATTTTCCGGGCTTCCGGCGCATTGGATTATCTCCTGCTGTTTATCTCTCCTGTGCTTTCTCTGTTGTATATCCCTGCAGAGGTTGTGCCACTGGCCATCATCAGGCCTATTTCTGGAGCAGGGGCACTAGCCATCACATCCGATTTGATTGCCCAATATGGACCGGATTCTTTTATTGGGCGCTTGGCCTCCACCATGCAAGGGAGCACAGACACCACGCTTTATGTGTTAACGGTCTATTTTGGTGCAATTGGTGTACGCAAAATTGGCTATGCCCTTAAAGTGGGCTTATTGGCCGATTTGGCCGGAGCTTTAGCCGCCATTCTGATTGTGACCATTGTCTTTGGATAGGTTGCTCTTGGAAAGAAAAACAGGGAAAAAGCTGGGGAAACCATCACCCCGGCTTTTTATTTTGACAAAATGGTAAAGAATGATAATAACGGATGCTGACGCTCAAGGTGGGTTGATGCTTGTCCTGTTTGAGTAATCAGGGTAAGATGACAATGAGGTGACTGTACATGGAACGTTTGCAAAAAGTATTGGCCCATGCCGGCGTAGCTTCCCGGCGAAAAGCAGAAAAACTGATTGAAGATGGCCGGGTAAAAGTCAACGGACAAGTGGTCACCCAATTAGGGACACTTGTTGATCCTGCACAAGATAAGATTGAAGTGGACGGTCAAACGATTGATCCTGAACCGAAAGTTTACTACCTGTTTTACAAACCGACCGGTGTGATCACCAGCGTCCAGGATCCTCAAGGTAGAAAAGTGGTTATGGATTTTTTCAAAAATATCCCCCAGCGGATCTATCCCGTGGGACGCCTGGACCGAAATACATCTGGATTACTCCTCTTAACCAATGATGGAGAGCTGGCCCATCGCTTAATGCATCCTTCTTTTCATGTGGATAAGGTGTACCGTGTGACCGTAAAGGGCATCCCTTCCGATGAAAAATTGAGCAGGCTGGAGCGGGGGATCAGGTTGAAAGACGGCTGGACAGCGCCGGCTAAAGTGGAGTGGCTGCATAAGGACATGGCTGAAAACAAAGCGGTGGTACGCATCACGATCCATGAAGGAAGGAAGCGTCAAGTGCGACGCATGTTTAAGGCGATCGGCCATCCGGTTCTTGCCTTGCACCGTGAGCGATATGCCTTTTTAAATTTAGAAGGATTAAACGAAGGGGAATACCGGCCGCTAACCCCTGAAGAGGTGAGGAGGTTAAAGGCGCTCGTCACATAACGTTCATATTTAGACAATGAGGATCATAACACCGTTTTGATATAATGAAGGCAAAAGGAATAATGAAGGCAAAAGGAGGGTTTCCGGATGAACAACAGGCGGTATGTCTTGCGTGTCGCCGTTTTAGGTATCATTGTCCTGGCGGTCGGGGGCGCTTTTTTTACGGCTTATACTGCCGATGATTCCCCGGTCAAAGTCGGTGAACCCGCACCTGATTTTGTATTGGAAAACTTAGAAGGTGAAAAAGTCCGGCTGAGTGATTATAAGGGAAAAGGTGTATTCATTAATTTTTGGGCCAGCAATTGTCCTCCCTGCCGGGAAGAAATGCCGTATATGGAAAATCAGTATCAGCAATTTAAAGATAAAGGGATTGAGATTTTGGCCGTCAATATTGCCGAATCTCATCTGACAGCATCACGCTTTGCCGAGCGATACGGCCTTTCATTTCCTATCTTGCTTGATCAGGATCGGAGTGTGACCCACCGCTACGGGGTGTTACCCATTCCGTCTTCTTTCTTTGTAGACGAAAATGGCATAGTGGTAGACAAAGTAGAAGGCATGATGACTGAAGAGATGATCAGAGCAAAGCTAGAATTAATTGTACCGCAAGGAGAATAGATGCCTTTGCCGGCAGATTTCGCTCCCACCAAGCTTGAGGTTGGGCACACTGAGATGAAGTAGGTGAAATGAACCATGGAACAAATACATTGCGAATGCGGACATGTCAATCCTCCCGGAACAGAACTTTGCGAACAGTGCGGAAAGCCCTTTGATGACCAAGACAGCATTTTGAATATGCGTTATGAAGGTGCCGCTTTGCGCTCTAAAAGGAGACGCAAAACGTTCATAGACCACATATGGAACTTTTTTGCTTCGGTCAAAGTGGGTGTATGGCTTTTGGTCATCACATTGGTTGCTTCGACGCTGGGCACCATTTACCCCCAGCAGATGTATATTCCATCTACTGCCGACCCATATGAGTACTACCCCGAAAATTATGGATTTGGGGGCTTTTTATATGTGACACTGGGCTTTCATAATCTGTACAGCTCCTGGTGGTATGTGACACTGCTCGTTTTGATCGGCATTTCTATTATTGTGGCCAGCATCGACCGCGGTCTTCCATTGTACCGGGCGCTTAAACGGCAGCGGGTTAAACGCCATCCCCAGTTTCTGAAACGGCAGCGGATTCACAGCCAGGTTACTGTTGAGCAGCCTGCACAGGTATTGGAGAAGGCCAAACAGGCCTTAGCCAGTATGCGCTATAAGGTGCGGGAAGAAAATGGCGCTGTCCTGGGCGAAAAAAACCGGTTCAGCCGCTGGGGAGCATATGTGGTCCACCTGGGCCTGATCATTCTCCTTGTTGGTGCTCTGTTACGTGTGCTTCCTGGTTTTACAATGGATCAATATGTTTGGATCAGGGACGGTGAAATCGTACCTGTACCCGGTACAAACAATCAATATTATATACAGAGTGAAGGTTTTACTTTAAAAGTGTATGAGGATTACCAGACTGGAGAGGATACAGAAGGACAACAGCGGTTTATTCCCGAAGATTTTATTACGGAAGCCGTGCTGTATGAAAATAAGACAAACGCTTCAGGAGAGAAGGAACTGGTGAAAGTGAAAGAACATACCATACGGGTCAATGATCCGTTGCGGTATGAGGGTCTTTCATTTTACCAGTCAGATTATATTTTAGACGAGTTCAGCGTGTTTACTTTTGCCTTGACGCATAAAGCGTCAGGAAAAGAGGTGGGCGAAATAACCGTTGATTTATATGATCCTGATCCAGAATATGACCTGGGTAACGGTTACAAGGTCCAATTGTTGGAATACTATCCTGACTTCGAAATGGATGCCCACAAACAACCTCAAACAAAAAGCAGTATTCCCAATAACCCTGCATTTATCTTTCGGACCATCACCCCGGACAACCCTGCGGGTGAAAAAAGCATGGTGTTGATCGGACAAACCATTGAAATGCCTGGGGAAGAGAATCAGTATGCTTTGAAGATCAACAATGTGGAGTTTAAAAATGTAACCGGTTTGATGGTGCGCAAAGAACGGAGCTTGCCGGTCATCTATTTGGGGCTGGGGATTACGATGGTTGGCCTGATCATGTGCTTTTATTGGCAGCACAGGCGGATTTGGATTCAGCAAGAAGGCAGCCAGATTTTGCTGGCCGCCCACACCAACAAGAATTGGTTCGGGTTTAAAAAAGAGGTTGAACAATTGATTGACCAGACGGGTCTTCCTGTTGATAAACAGACCTTGGACAAGGAGGAAGCGAACTAATGGAGGATAGGTTGATCAGCTTCAGCAGTACAGCTTTGCTCATTGCTTTTCTGCTTTACCTTGTTTCCGCTTTGTTTTTTGTTTTCACCGTCACCGGCCGGACGAAAAGTGCGGAGGAAAAGCAGTATATTAAACAGAAATGGGGCAGGCTGGGCTTCGGTCTTACTGTGATCGGTTTTGGTTTCCATGCGGCCTATTACGTGTTGCGCTGGATTGGCCAAGGACACGCCCCTCTCAGTTCCATGTTTGAGTTTATGAGCTTTTTAGCCATGATGACGGTTTTGGGTTTTATCGTGATTTACAGAATGTACAGAACGACCATCCTGGGTGTTTTTGTCTTGCTTCTAGCAGTCACGCTGCTGGGCTGGGCTTCTGTCTTTGACACCACACCTAAACCGCTTGTCCCGGCTTTGCAAAGCCACTGGCTGAAACTGCACGTGGCAACTGTAGCCCTGGGAGAGGGGCTGTTTGCCGTTGGGTTTGCGGCGGGATTGATGTATCTCATCCGCACGGTTGATCAGCATAAATCATCCTGGCATACGGTCATGCTGGAATGGGTTCTTGCTGCTATTCTGATGGTTATTGGCTTTGTTGGCCTTGTCTTCACCTTTTCTTTCTTAGATTACGAGGCCCAATTTAAGTACATCAATGAGCGGGGCCAGGAACAAGTGCTTACTTACACTTTGCCCCCGTTGGCCGGCCCCTATGAGGGGGAACAATTGTCCCAGGAGCGGATGAGACCTTTGTTTGAAACGCCGTCCTGGATGCAGGGACGGGATGCTCCGCGCAAATTTAATACCCTGATCTGGTCTGTACTGGTTGGGGGAGTATTGTATATCCTACTGCGCCTTTTGGCTGGAAAGCGGCTGGGGGCTGTCATTCAACCCTGGCTGGCCGACTTAAAACCGTCCATGCTGGATGAAATCAGCTATCGGGCGATCATTATTGCGTTTCCCATTTTTACCCTGGGCGGCCTTGTGTTTGCCATGATCTGGGCTGAAGAGGCCTGGGGACGGTTTTGGGGATGGGATCCTAAAGAAGTATGGGCGCTGATCACCTGGTTGTTTTATGCCTCCTATATTCACTTGCGCTTAACAAAAGGATGGGAAGGCATGAAGTCAGCCTGGTTAGCTGTGCTTGGATTTGTAATTATTATGTTCAATCTGGTGTTTGTCAACCTGGTGATCGCCGGTCTGCATTCCTATGTGTCAGGTTAATTTCTAACTCATGCCTTGGAGGGAGTTTTCCATGGATAAACAAGCTCGCATTCTGGTTGTGGATGATGAGGAAAGAATTAGACGGTTGCTGCGCTTGTACCTTGAGAAAGAGAACATGATTGTTGAGGAGGCAGAGGACGGGGAAGATGCACTCAACAAAGCACTAAATGGGGATTACGACTTAATCATGTTGGATTTGATGCTTCCTAAATTAGACGGGATCGAAGTGTGTAAAAAACTTCGTGAGAAAAAGGCAACGCCTGTGATCATGATTACAGCCCGGGGCGAGGAGGCCAACCGCATTCAGGGGTTTGAAGTTGGAGCCGATGACTATGTTGTGAAACCGTTCAGCCCAAGGGAGACCGTGGCGCGTGTCAAGGCTGTCTTGCGCCGTGCATCGGCAACTGCTTATCTTAGCACCGATCAAAAAACGAAAAATGTTCTGGTGTTCCCCCATTTCACCATTGATCATGATGCCCATGAAGTGATTGTTAATGGCCAGGAGGTAGCCTTGACCCCAAAAGAGTATGATCTCTTGTACTATCTGGCCTCATCTCCCAATAAAGTGTTTTCCAGGGAGCAGTTGTTGAAAGATGTGTGGAATTATGAGTTTTTTGGAGACCTGAGAACGGTTGACACTCACATCAAACGTTTGCGCGAAAAGCTGAACAAGCACTCGCCGCAAGCAGCAAAAATGATTGCCACTGTATGGGGGGTAGGCTATAAGCTAGAGGTGCCGGCCGAGTGAGTTTTCTGTGGCGCAGTGTGGTGGGCAAGTTATGGATGACCATTATTCTTTTGGTCACGGTGGTCCTGGTCATCCTGGCCATTCTTTTGGTCCAGTTCTTTGATCATTTTTACTTTGAACAACAAAATGAGGAATTGAAACATCTGGCTTTTAAAATTGCTGATATTTTTGAGACCTATGAACATCATTCCGAAGCCCGCTATATCACCAAAGAACTGGTCGAGGTTTCCCAGACCACCCTTGTTGTGATCGGCCCCGACCAACATGAGTTTTGGAAGGTTTCAGCTGATAAGCAGCTCCCCATTATTGACGTGGAAATCCTGTTCAACGACAGTGATTTGCAACAGGTGTTTTTCGGCCGGACCATTGATAAACGGGGGCATTTTCCAGTTTATATCGACGGGCGTATGGTTGAGCTAGATGTCCTGATTGTGGCAGCTCCGATCATGATCGAAGGAACTCCGCATGGCGCTGTTTTTCTTTACCAGACGCTGGACGTCATTAATGAAACGATAGAAGTCACCAAGCGAATTATCTTGTATTCAGCCGGGATCGCTATTTTCTTAACGACGATCTTTGCCTTTTTCCTCTCCACAAGGATTACCTATCCATTGCGCCAGATGAAAGTGGCTGCAGATAATATAGCTAAAGGAGATTTCAATTCCCGTGTCTCGATTCGCTCGAACGATGAAATTGGTGATCTCGCTTTAACTTTTAATCATATGGCTAAACAATTGAACGATTCTATCCAGGCACTGTCACATGAGAAAGAGCTCTTGTCCAGTATCTTGCGGAGTATGGTAGACGGGGTGATCACCCTTGACCGTAAAGGAGAGGTGATTTTGCTCAATCCTCCGGCAGAGAAAATGCTGAAGACCTGGCGATACGAGGAAAATATGGAGGATGAGCCCCATAAGCTTCCCCGCCTGCTGCTGGATGTCTTTGACCAGGTGGTGCAAACAGAAGGTGAGCATGTGCGCACGGTTTCAGCCCAGGGGCGCTTTTGGACGATCGTGATGGCTCCCCTTTACAACCGGGAAACGCTAAGAGGGGCAGTGGCCGTGGTCCGGGACATGACTGAAGAGAAGCGCCTGGATAAGCTGAGAAAAGATTTTGTCGCCAACGTCTCTCACGAGTTGCGCACGCCACTGGCCATGTTACAAGGTTACAGTGAAGCCCTGGTGGATGATGTGGTTGGTTCAGCTGAGGAACGAAAGGAATTGGCTAAGATCATTCATGAGGAATCCATGCGGATGGGACGGTTGGTCAGTGAACTGTTGGATTTAGCCCGCATTCAAGCTGGTCATGTTGAACTTGATTTAAAGCCACTGCCGTTGGGTCCCATTGTGCATAAAACGCTGCGCAAATTTACAAATCTGGCCAAGGAAGCAGGGATTAGCCTCCTCGAAGATGTCCAAGAGTCAGATCAATGTTATCAAGTGGATGAAGACCGCATGGAGCAAATCCTGACCAATTTGATTGACAATGCAATTCGCTATACACCTCCCCAAGGGACAGTCACGGTTCAACTTAAAGAAGATGCCCATGGGGCCCATATATCGGTAAAAGATACGGGTGATGGCATTCCTGAAGAGGATCTTCCTTTTGTCTTTGAGCGTTTCTATAAAGCAGATAAGGCCAGAACCAGAGGTAAGTCTGGAACGGGACTGGGATTGGCCATTGTCAAGGATCTGGTGGAGGCTCATCACGGTCACATAGACGTGCACAGCAAAGTGGGCGAAGGGACAACCTTTACCATTCATCTTCCACGGGATTTAAGCGGTGAAAGGGTAGCAAGATAAAGGTGACGGTCAATGGTTAAGTTCGCGGAAAAGCAGTGGAAACGGGCGTTTTTTGCCCTCCTGGGCGGTGTTTTCATCCTCGGTGCAGGCTTAGCTTGCGGATTGTTGATGTGGATCAACAGCTTAAGTTCAGCCCTAGATCCTGACGATTGGCCCCCGCTGGGAGAAAAACATGAAGAGGCAAGCGCAGTTTTCACGTTAAGTGTAACCAAAAAAGATTTAAACACGTTCATCAGGGCCTATCTAAGACAAGACGCGGAGGGCAACGCTGACTATGACCTCTATCTTGATGACCGTATCCATTTTAGGGCGGATATACCTGTTTTTAACCGCCATATTCCTCTGGTCATGAGCTTTGATCCTCTTGTTCTTCAAACGGGTGATGTGTTGCTTGAGCTGCGCACGATGCATTTAGGCAGTCTCCAGCTCCCTCCAGAACTGGTCGTGGCCCTTATCAAGGGGAGCTATACCTTTCCTGAATGGGTTATGATCAATCCTGAACGGGCAGAGATTTACTTGGCGCTGACTCGGCTTAAGATCCAAGATCAGTTTTATTTAAAGGTGCAAACATTTGATCTGGAACAGGATGAAATCGTGTTTCAGTTGATTTATGACGCGTTTGCTCCAGAATAGAACAGTTGTGGTTGCAGACGGGGGATTTCCGTGCTAGGATTAAAATGAACAGATTCAGCACAAGGGGATTGTTCACATGTTTGTTCGAAAAGTGGGTTTAGCTGTGTGGTTAAACCAGTTGAAAATGGCCAGACACTTAAGAAAGTTTGGCAATGTCCATTATGTATCCAGACGCATGCGTTATGCCATATTATATGTCGACAAAGACAAAGTGCAGGATATCATCTCCAGGCTAAACCGGCTTAATTATGTCAAAAAAGTGGAGCCCTCCCACTGGCATGAGTTGCGCACAGAGTTTCAATCCAAACCAGATAAGGTCAAGGAATATCCTTATTGAGTCAAGCGTGTGTAGTCAATGTAGAATTCAATGAACAATGAACAATAAATGGCCTGAGGCAAAGTTTCGGTTGTAAATAAGCTCCCTTTCTGTTGAGGAAGGGAGCTTATTATATGGGGTGACATACTGGGAAGCCAAGTGGGAATACCTACTGGTTATCACACACAAAAAAACCGCCTGCCAGTCAGCAGGCGGCCAAAAATGGGAGAGGAGAAACCGGAGGAAGAGCTTATGGGGAAACGTAAGTCTTCTCCGCGGTTGTCATCGGCATTGAACAATGCCGACATTATCATTATGGAACATCAAGGCAAAAATTATACCTAAAAAGACAATAATTGTGTTAACATAAAAAAAGATTAATTCGCCTGGTCACTAACATATACTATTTCCAATGGAAGTGATGCTTGTGCGAGTCATCTCGGGTACATTTAAAGGGCGCCGCTTAACAGCGGTTCCGGGACATCACACCCGGCCTACAGCGGACCGGGTGAAGGAGGCCATCTTTAATCTGATCCCGGATGATACATATCGGGATGGGACAGGACTCGACCTATTTGCAGGAACGGGCAGTCTGGGCATTGAGGCGCTCAGTCGTGGATGCCGCCGCATGATTTTTATCGATCATCATCCCTTGGCCATCAAGGTGATTTATCAAAATTTAAAAGCCCTTGGATTGTCTGAAAATAGCGAGGTCTACAGGAATGATGCCCGGCGGGCCTTAAAGGTTTTGGCCAAGCGGGGTCTTCAATTTGAGATCATTTTTTTGGATCCGCCTTATGCCCGCCACAACCTGCCTGTCATCCTTTCCCTGATCGAGGAATATAATTTGCTTCGCCCTGAAGGGGTTATCGTGGTGGAAACAGCGAAGGGCACCGCATTAAACAATAAACTGAACCAGCTCGTCTTGGACAAGCATCATCACTATGGGGACACCGAGATTCGGATATATGTGCGAAGGGAGGCCTTATCATGGGAATAAAAGCTGTTTGTCCTGGCAGTTTTGATCCGGTTACTTACGGCCATTTAGATATAATTCAGCGGGCCGCTAACGTCTTTGATCATGTCATTGTGGCTGTTCTTAACAATTCAAGTAAAAAGCCCTTGTTTACGGTTGAAGAGCGGATGGAACTGCTCAGGCAAGTCACCTCAGAAATTCCCAACGTAGAAGTAGATTCGTTTAACGGGCTGTTGATCGATTATATGAAAAAAAAAGGCGCCAATACCATTGTGAGGGGCTTAAGGGCTGTTTCCGATTTTGAATATGAATTACAGGTTGCCTCCATCAACCGTAAGCTTGATGATTCCATAGAGACTTTTTTCATGATGACCAATAATAAGTATTCTTATTTAAGCTCAAGCATTGTGAAGGAAATAGCCAAATATCATGCTTCAGTCAGTGATTTAGTTCCTCCGGAAGTGGAAGAGGCTTTGATGAGAAAGTTTGGCCATGTTTAGAAGTGCTGTGACAGAAAGCACGATGAAATAAAGGCAGCATTGTGGGGAGTCAAAACTGCCTTTTTTTCACCTGCAGCTGGGCAACAGACATCAGGCAGAGCATGATCACAAGCAGGCCTGCCATCAGCAGAGTGCTCAAAACAAAGAGATGGCTGTTGCTCCAAACTGTGACACTTGAAGGCTCTCCTTGCGCAATGGCCGGCAGTGAGACATGGGACAGCAAGGGAAGCAAAGGTTTCCACAATATATATGTCCAGGCACAGGCCAAGATGGCATGAATCAAACGGGCAAATAAATAAGGTGAATAGCGGATATCAGTTTTAGCCAGCATGCTGGCCACTTGGGCATGTACGGACAGTCCGCTCCAGGCAATAATAGCGCTGGCTATGGCGACTTTGTGCACCAATGGAACCGCTTCACCTGCTTCACTGGCCATCTGGGCGCCCAGGGTGATTTCAAACAGGCCGGCCATCAAGGCATGAATCAAGGCGGGCTCGACGCCCAGCGGAAACAGAAACAGGGTGAAAAAGAAAGCAAGTACTTTGTTTATGCCAAGAATATGCAGGAGATTAATAATCACTGAAAACATGATGATAAACCCGCCGATCAGCAACAACGTCTGAATAGAAGATGTGACGGCATCTCCCATCAATTTGCCAATTGTCCGTCCGTCTTTAACCCGGGCGCGGTGCATCGCCTGCAGGGCCCGATACAAGATATTGTGGTTGTTGTAAGGAAAATAGGACCGGGGTTTTTCTGTTGTGGGTCTAGGTTCATGGCAGTCATGAAAACGCATGATTAAGCCTACACAAATGGCAGAGAGATAATGGGCAAGGGCAATGATCATCCCCAGACGCACATCGTGGAAAAAACCGACAGCTACCGCTCCAACCATAAATAAGGGGCCGGAAGTGCTGGTGAGGGAAACCAGACGTTCTCCTTCTGAACGGGTAATGAGTTCATGTTCCCTAAGATGCACTGTCAGTTTAGCTCCCATGGGATAGCCAGAAGCAATGCCCATGGAAAAGACAAATCCGCCTACCCCCGGGACACGGAACAAGGGACGCATACATGGTTCCAAAAGTACGCCCAGAAAATGAACCACACCAAATCCCATTAATAGTTCTGAAGTAATAAAAAAAGGGAGGAGTGCAGGGAAAACAACTTCCCACCATATGGTTAATCCCCGTAAAGAGGCTTCGAATGAATGTTGAGGAAAGGAAATAATTGAGACCACCAATACTAACGAAAATAAAGCCATACATCCTGTTTTGACATAGGCTGCCCGGTGCATACCTACCCTCCTCATACATATAAGGCTTGTATATGTCTACGTTGCAACAGCCAGCTTTAGACCTTTTTCGAAAAAATTCCTGTCCAGTATGACGGGCAGATCCTTTTGCACATCGGCTGGTGATCAATCTGTCCGACGATGAATAAGTATAAAAGGGGTGAGCCACGTGAGGAGGAATCCACATCAGATTGAGCAGCAACAACCGAAAATTGGCCTTGCACTGGGTGCGGGGGGTGCGCGGGGGCTGGCCCATATCGGGGTGTTGCAAAAACTTGAGGAGCATGGCATCCCCGTCCACTGTATTGCGGGAAGCAGCATTGGGGCTCTCGTGGGCAGCTTGTATGCAGTGGGCCATTCTCCGGAGCAAATGAAAAAGTTTATTTCGCTGTTTCCCCAAAAGTATTGGCTGGATTATACGGTACCTAAAATGGGTTTCATTACCGGTGACAAAATCAAGGAGATTGTTCGTCTGCTCACAAAAAACAAACAGATTGAAGAAGCGGAAAAACCTCTGGCTATTGTGGCTACCCAATTGGAAAAAGGAGAACGGGCTGTTTTTCGGGAGGGGCCGATTGCCGAAGCGGTCAGAGCAAGTGTCTCCATCCCCGGCATTTTTGTACCGGCAGTCATAAACGGAAAACTCTATGTGGATGGCGGAGTGGTTGACCGTGTTCCGGTTTCCGTCTTGAAAGAGATGGAAGCTGATTTGATTGTGGCAGTCGATGTATCATATTCTGGGGAGTCGAACTACCCAATCAAATCCATATTTGATGTTATTGCCCAGACAATAGATATTATGGAACGGGAAATTTTGAAATATCGCATGCTTGACGTGGATGTCCTGATCCGCCCCAATGTTAAAGCTTACAGCACCACAATGTTTTACAAGGCGGAAGAGATCATCCACGAGGGGATACGTTCGGCAGAAGAAGCCATTCCCAAGATTAAAGAAGCGATGAGGAAGTGGAGGGAAGCAAATACACATGTTTAACGGACATAACAAGAAAAGATGGGCCGCTCTATTCGTTATTCTTGTGCTGGTGGCTGGGGCGTATTTCTACCCCCTCCCTTATTTTGTGTCCCAACCGGGTGAAGCAATCGAACTGAAACCGCTGATTCAGGTTGAAGATGGTCACCTTGAACAGGGCTCATTCATGTTAACCACGATACGCATGGGCGGCGCCAATATGATCACCTATGCTTTGGCCAGATGGAACAAATATATGGATTTGATCGAGAAGGAGCGTATTCTTGCCCATTATGAAGATGAAGAGGAATACAGCCGTTTCCAGTTAGAAGCGATGGAAAGCTCAAAAGATTCGGCTATTATTGCGGCTTACCAGTTGGCTGGAAAAGAGGTCAAAGTGGTCAATAATGGTATTATTGTCACTCATATACTCTCTGGCATGCCTGCCCGGGAAGTTCTACAAATAGGGGATATGATCACCCATGTAGATGGGATGGAAGTCAGCACGTCGGAAGAACTGGTACGGTATATCCAAGGTAAAGCAGTGGGTGAAGTGGTAGAGATCACCTTTAAGCGGGGGGATGAGGAAAAAACAGCCACCTTTACCTTGCAGCCGCTTCCACCAGTTGAAGAAGGAGGGGAAGAACGGGCCGGGATCGGGATTGGCGCTGTAACGGACCGCCAAATTGTAGTGGACCCGCCAGTTAAGATAGAGACCAACCGTATCGGTGGTCCTTCTGCGGGACTGATGTTTGCTTTGGAGATCTTTAATCAGTTAACTGAGGAGGATATTACCAAAGGTTACCGAATAGCGGGTACCGGGGCTATCGATGCGGAAGGCAGAGTGGGCCGCATTGGCGGTGTGCATCAAAAAGTGGTGGCGGCCGATCGTGCAGGTGCTGAGATCTTTTTCGCCCCCAATGAAGGAGGCGCTCCAGACTCCAACTATCGGCGGGCTGTTCAAGCCGCTCAAGATATCGGCACCCAAATGCAGATTGTCCCGGTTGATACCATTCAAGATGCGATCGATTTCTTGCGTCAATTGCCTGAGAAGGAGGAGGCATCGTCTGAAGTGCTAAGCGGGGGCTGGGACAGCTCCCGCTTCCATTCATTCGGTCGTACATCAGAACGGTAGCCCAAACTGTAAATTTGTGCGGCCTTTAGATCCCAGTCGAGCATGGGAGGATGGTCTTGGCGTATGGCGGCAATAAGGGGCAACTTTAGCTCCTTTTTGTATCGGTTTAAAAGTTTTCTTCCTTTGGCTGAATATCCCAGCAGCCGTAAATAAGCGGGTCCTTGATGCAGCTCTAGGGCCTGTATATCTTGTTTGGCACATTGAGTAAGGATGTGAACCATCATGCGCTGAATACGGTTCCAGGTATAGCGTTTGGTTTTGACTTGCTGAATCAGTTGTTTTGCCGAACGGGAAGTTAGGATGTGTGTTTTGAAGCGATGTTCAATTCCTTCCTCCATTTCATACATGCGGCGTAAATGGCTGGCTGGTTGGGACACCAGGGTGTGAACAAGGTACGGATAATAGTTCTCCCAAGAGATCAGTCCTCTGCCTGCTTCGTATTCTTCACGTAATATTTCCAGCGTGTACGCCGGTACATAGGGCCTTATGGCTTCCCAATCAGGCACTGGGGTTTCTAACAAGGCTTTGCGAATGCTGGTTGCGCTGGCAATCTGGGCATCCGTCATTGATTCTTGATGGTAGTGGGCCTTATAACGTTTGATGGTTAGCGGTTGTATCCGGCTTTGCAATTTGTTTAAAGCCATGAGATAATGAATACCTAATATATTATTGGGCTGTTTAATCATCTCCGCATCAACATCAGAGGAAGACCCCCTTAGCAGCGAAGCAAGGGCATGGCCATAAGCAGCAGGATAAGAATGTCCTTCTTTCATTTTTGCCATCAATGCTTGTTTGAATGACTCAGGCTCTGTGGCTAAGATCCGGGCCACAGCCTGCAGCTCTTCCAGTTTTCCGCTTTCTGAGCCAAAACAGAGGTGGGAGACAAAAGGGAGCTGATTGAGGAGGGACACTCCGCCGTAAGCAAAGATTTCAGCTTGTTGGGTACTATAAACATAAGGCAGTTCAAAGACCAGGTCCACTCCCATTTCCAAAGCCATGCGGGTCCGGGCCCATTTATTTACCAATGCGGGTTCTCCCCGTTGCAAAAAGTGGCCGCTCATGACAATGACGCAAGCATCGGCCCCGGTTAAGGCCATCGCTTGTTCAAAATGGTAGCGGTGACCATTGTGTAACGGATTGTATTCGACGATTAAACCAACAACTTTCATTACTGTTTCACCTCTTGTTTCCATCATATTTGACAAAAGCTCAGCTTTCAAGCTATAATAAATTCTGTTGCTTTGAGGTGAAAAACATTGAAAATACCAACGCATCGTATTCTTCATTTGGCGGGAAAATCATTGCCTTTACATGAAACATATGACATGGGTGCACTGACCGAGCGTCATAAACAGCTCCTGTCTATACGCCCTGTAGAATTTAATGGTGAGGGTTATTTGGCATCGGGCTTGTTTGTCGTCAAAGGAACGGTTAAAGGGGAATATACGCTCTCCTGTTCACGCTGCTTGGCAGAATTAGAAAGATCCTTTAACCAATCCTTTGAAGAACGCTTTGATTTACATCCTGAACAGCATCGTTTCAACGAGGATGATGAGCAAGAGGATATCCATCCAGTGCATGAAAATATGCTGGACTTGACACCTTACATTGAACAACAGGTATTGCTCTCGATTCCATTTATTCCCGCTTGTGAAGATGAAGCCTCTTGCCGGGCCAACATGCTTCAAGAGGGAAAAGACTGGTCCATAGCCCGGGAAGAGGAACAAAAGGAAAAAGTGGATCCCCGGCTGGCTGAACTAGCCAAGCTCTTGAAAAAAGACCAGTGATCTCGTATGATGTTACCGTAAACCCAATGCTTACATACAGACAGAACCTGGTAAAGGGGGTGGAGAACATGGCAGTACCTTTTCGGAGAACATCCAAAACACGGAAAAGAAAACGCCGCACTCATTTCAAACTGAGTGTGCCTGGAATGGTTAAATGTCCCCAGTGTGGAGAATACAAACTGGCCCACCGTGTTTGCAAGGCTTGCGGCACTTACAAAGGGGAAGAAGTGGTTAACGACTAAAAAAGGTAAGGGGTTGCTCTTACCTTTTTTTATTTATCATCAATTTCTGAGAAGACCTCCACTTCTCAACGAAGTGTAAGTGGGGGATGAATCGGGTACAAACATATATTCCCTCTATGAACTGGAAGTGATAAGATTAAGGTTAGGAGGGGGAAGCCATGCAGAAAGCCTATCGCTTTCGCCTGTATCCTAACCAAAAACAACAGACCCTGATCCATAAGACGTTTGGCTGTTGCCGTTTTGTGTTTAATCACTTCCTTGCCAGACGGAAAGAAGTGTATGAAACGGAAAGGAAAACATTGGGGTACAACGCTTGTTCATCCCTGCTCACACAACTCAAAACGGAATTGGATTGGCTGAAGGAACCGGATGCCACAGCCTTGCAAACAGCGTTACGGCACTTGGATGACGCATTCAAACGGTTCTTCCGGGAAAAGAAAGGCTATCCCCGGTTTAAAAGTCGTAAAAACCCGGTACAATCCTATACCTCCAAAAACAACAACGGCTCCATTGCCATCCAAGGCAACCGGATTCGTCTGCCCAAACTGGGTTGGGTGAAATTTGCCAAGTCCCGTGATGTGGAAGGACGTATCCTTTCCGCCACCATTCGGAAAAATTCATCGGGCAAATACTTTGTGTCGGTATTGGTGGAAACAGAAATTTAACTGTTGCCTGCCTGTGACAGCAAGGTAGGCATTGATCTTGGTGTCAAAGATTTTGCAACCCTTTCCACAGGGGAAGTCATTCCCAATCCCAAGTATTTGAAAAAGTATGAGGCAAAACTCATTCGCTGGCAACGGAAACTTTCCCGCCGGAAGAAAGGCGGCTCCAACTGGCACAAAGCCCGTCTTAAAGTGGCCCGTCTGCATGAAAAGGTGGCTAATTGCCGCAAGGATTTTCAGCACAAACTGTCCACAAGGCTGATTCGCGAAAACCAAGTGATCTGCCTGGAGGACTTATCTGTGCAGAACATGCAGAAGAACCATCGTTTGGCCAAAAGCATTGCTGATGTGTCGTGGTCAACGTTTTGCACCATGCTGGAATATAAAGCCAGATGGTACGGACGAACCGTGGTACGGGTGGACAAGACCTTCCCTTCCAGCCAGATATGTTCTGTTTGTAACTATTGCCATAAAGAAGTGAAAAAACTCGGCTTGCGGGAATGGACATGTCCATCGTGTGGTACACATCATGACAGGGACATCAATGCCGCAAAAAATATTTTGCAGGAAGGCTTACGCTTGTTGGCTTCCTAGCTAACTGAACCGTGGGACACACGGGGATCGCTTGGTCAATAAACGGCTGGTAGGCTGTTGTTCCCAAGAATCCCCCACCTCTAAGCGAAGCGTAGGTGGTGGGAGTGTTCAATGTGCTCTAAGTGTATGATTCCCCTCCGATTGAGCCATGATAGTTAATGTATTTTTGAACCCTTCAGCCAAGGTTCAGAAATACCCTTGACAAAAAGCATGGTTGAGGGATCTTCTTGATGTAGAGAAAGTCATTCCCCTTTCTCAGCTCCCGCCATTGGCCAACAGGTCAAGGCGGGAGCATTTTTGTAAGTAAGTGTCTATTTTTTCCGGAACAGATTCTTTTTTACCCCTTTATGATGATTCTGGATACCTGTTAAGGAATTTTTTTGGTCAAAGAGGAATTAGACTGGTGGAGGGCGAAGTTTAACTTACCTCCGACAGAAGTCTCCCACTTCTAAGCGAAGCGAAAGTGGGAGATGTATGTCACTTAAACGGAATAAGCAAATGGTCAGATTGAAACAATGGATCATCCAGGAAAAAAAAGGGGTTGAGTGGATGAGAAAGGTGGAGGCAGGATGATTAAAATGGAAATCATTGGCAATATTGGGGTGTTAACCCTGGCTAGACCATGGGTGCATAATGCTCTAAACTTCCAAATGTTTAAAGAACTGAAGTACTACCTAGAGAAGTGGCGGGAAGACCAGGACGTAAAAGTGATCGTGCTGACCGGAGAAGGGGAATCGTTTTGTTCAGGGGGAGATCTGGAGGAATTTAGCCAGTTAAGCAAGGGAGAGATCGCCGATTGTTTTAAACAAATTAAAGACATATTGTTAGCACTGCACCAGTATCCTAAACCAACCGTGGCTGCCTTGAACGGGACAGCGGTGGGGGGAGGCTGTGAGCTGGCTAGTGCTTGCGATTTCCGTCTGGCTCATCCTGCTGTCCAGCTCGGTTTTGTGCAGATCCGTCTGGGGATTACGACTGGATGGGGAGGTGCCAACTATCTGTTTAAACTTTTATCCCGTCAAAAAGCACTGGAACTCCTGCTCAGCGGGGAGAGGATTTCCAGCATTGAAGCATACAAGCTGGGCTTGATTGATAAAATCTTTCCGACAGAGGATTTTTTACGGCATGTGCTCGCCTGGTGCAGACGGTTTGCCTGCCAGCCGCTGGATGCTATTCTTCTGTACAAGCAAACCGCACAACAAGCCGATGATCCCCGCTTCACCCTCTCCCAAAAAATAACGTTGGAAGTAGAGCGGTGTCTGAAAGTTTGGGGGGGACCAGTTCATCAGCAGTCAATGCGTCATTTTTTACAAAAAAACAAGAAAAAGTAGTTGGGAGGGTTTAAATAGATTTTCGTTTGGACATACTTCCAATAGTAGATGCAGATTCTATGAACTCTACAAAGTGCATAAACTAAAGTAAAACCTGCTATTGGAGGAATCTAAATGGTTGCACAACGGCAAGATGCATGGACGGAGGAAGACGATCTCATACTAGCTGAGGTGACTTTGCGTCACATTCGTGAAGGGAGCACCCAGCTTGCTGCTTTTGAAGAAGTGGGGCAACGCTTGGGACGCACACCTGCAGCATGTGGCTTCCGCTGGAACAGTTTGGTGCGTAAGAAATACGAATCTGCGATCCAAATTGCCAAGGCCCAGCGTAATCAATTGAAGGCAAAGAAGCAAAAGCGGAGGTCAGCCGTAGATAATGATAGAGTGCAAGAGTTGTCAGCATCGGGAACAAATGAAGAGCTTGCTCAAGAAACACACACGTCTTTACCCCAAACTAAGCAAGAGGAGCGGGCGCTAAGTTTTGATGATGTCATCCGTTTCCTCCGCCAGCAAAAAGAATCCTATATCAAAATGAAGCAAGTGGACCAGCTCCTGAATCAAAAGGACGAAGAAATTAAAAGGTTAAGAGAGGAAAATGAACAGATCAAACAGGAACTGGAAAACATTCGTCAGGAATACGACACCATGAATGAAGATTATCAAGCTTTGATGAGGATTATGGAACGTGCCCGGAAACTTGCATTTTTAGGTGATGAAGAGCAAGATGGACGGATCAGTTTCAAAATGGATAAAAACGGAAATTTGGAACGGGTTGAATAAGGATCATCATACTGCCTGGGATGAGCCAACGGGGCCGGAATGGATAAAAGGGAATGGGTTCTCCTGTCTTTCATGCGGGAGAAAAGAGCACCCACTTCCCTTTTTGTCATGCTACAGGCAGCGCTGGCCTATAGCCGGGGAACAGCAAAACGCATGCCACTTTTGTTGATTCCTACAGCTCCAAATCTTCTTCTTTAAGCTCCCTTTCTTTTACGCCCTCAGGCAGCCAAATATAGGGGCTTTCTCCTCTGTCGCGAACGGGATTGTACTTCACAGGCTTAAATCCCATCTTTAACCAGAACTCACCTGACTGCTGTCTGGCATTGGTTTTGATCGGTTGGCCAAAGCTTTTGGCATATTCGACCAGCGCCGTGCCATAACCGCGGTGACGGTAATCTGGTAAAACCTCTAGTTTCCACAACTCCAGATAATCTTGAGGCGGGTCGAAATAACGGTCATATTTGGCGTTAATCTGGTACAGACTCATGCGGGCCACTAATTTATCACCATAATAAATACCATAAAAGGGAGAGTTACTGTCATCTTCAATAATGTTGGCTTGTAAATCTTCCAACATGGAGAGTTCTTCTAAGCCATATTCTTTAAATTTTTGGAACTCCTCTAGCGTTTTGTAATTAATCAGTAAGCGTTTTACTTCTGGCTTATCCACAATTGACACCCCTTTTTCACAGCTACCTTCTGTATTTAGTTTACTGTTTTTACGGCCATTTTACAATAAATGTACTAGATTTAGCACTTATCTTAAATTTAAAAAAATAAGAGGAATTTTCCGGGTCTATGTCGAATGAAATAGACCTAGGAGAGGCCATTTCCTGTTGCTTGTATATGAGATCATGGGGAAGGAGTGAAGGTATGGCCAGGAAAAAAGTGTTGATCGCTAACCGGGGAGAGATTGCCCGGCGTGTGATACGTACTTGTAAGCAACAAGGATATGGGACTGTTGCCATCTATTCTGCTGCTGATCAGGATATGCCGTATGTCGAGGAAGCCGATGAGGCTGTGCACATTGGCCCTGCTCCTGTGGCCCAAAGTTATTTGCAGATGGACAAAATTATCGATGTTGCCAAGGATCTGGGCGTGGCGATGATCCATCCTGGCTATGGGCTGTTGTCTGAAAACGCAGAATTTGCCCGTAAATGTCAGGAGGCGGGTATAACGTTTATTGGTCCTTCGCCCGAAGTGATCAGACAGATGGGCGACAAACTGGTGGCCCGTCAAATCATGAAACAAGCAGGCGTACCTGTTGTCCCAGGTGGTGAAACAGAAGCACAGGATGTTGAACAGGCATTGGCCCAGGCAGAAGCCATTGGTTACCCCGTGATGTTGAAAGCCAGTGCGGGCGGGGGAGGGATCGGGCTTTCGGTTTGTCACCATCCCGGGGAACTTGAAAAAGCTTATGCCTCCGCGAAGGGCAGAGCTAAAGCCTATTTCGGACAGGATCACATGTTCGTGGAAAAATATATTGAGGATCCCCGTCATATTGAAGTCCAGATTGTAGCTGACCAGCACGGGCACATTTGTCACTTATTCGAACGGGATTGCTCCATTCAGCGGCGTCATCAGAAAGTGATTGAGGAATCGCCATCACCCTTTGTCGATGAACAGACACGGGCAAAGATTTGTCAGACAGCGGTAAAGGCTGCCCAAGCAGTCGGCTATACGGGTGTGGGAACAGTGGAATTTATCATGGGCCATGACAAAGCGTTTTACTTTATTGAGATGAATACCAGGCTGCAGGTGGAACATCCGGTAACAGAAGCAATAACAGGTTATGATCTCGTCGCCCTGCAACTGGCCATTGCCGAAAATCAACCATTGCCTTTTGCCCAAGAAGAGGTCAAGCGCGAGGGGCATGCCATAGAGCTGCGCATTTATGCAGAGGATCCGGTTACCTTTATGCCTTCACCAGGCCAAATTACCCTGTATGAACGGCAGGAAGGAGATGGCGTCCGCTTCGATGACGCAATCCGCACGGGCAGTCGCATAACGCCCTACTATGATCCATTAATTGCCAAATTAATTGTAAGCGATTCCACCCGCACCGCAGCGATTGAGAAGGGGATCCGGGTGCTGAATGAAATGAAGCTGGAAGGAATCAAGCATAATATTCCCTTTTTGCTTGATGTCTTGAATCATGAACAATTTAGAGCCGGCAACTATACGACCCAGTTTGTCAAACACTTAAGGGAGGTAGCCAGATGAAAGAAATCGTATCAACTATGACAGGAAGTGTCTTTCAAGTACACGTCAAAGTGGGAGATGAGGTTCAGCCGGGGCAGGAAGTTGTGATTTTAGAATCTATGAAGATGGAAATCCCCATCACTGCCGAACAGGGCGGAACGGTGAAAGAAGTGAAAGTGGATGTGGGGGACTTTGTCAACGAGGGAGATGTGGTTGTGGTGCTTGAATAAGATTTTGTGTCAATCATAAGCGTGTGTATCAATCCATAAGAGTGTGTATCAATCCGGTGATCGAGCGCTCGGTCTTAGCTTGCGTGTCCGCATCATCATTGTTCAGGGTAAATGGGAACAAGAAAGGAGAGAAGCTGATGACACACACTTTGGAGGAAACGTTAAAGCAACGCATTGAACAGATCGAGAAAGGCGGAGAGGAAAAGTATCATCAAAAGGCCAAGGAACAAAACAAACTGTTTGTCCGTGAGCGTCTCCGTCTGTTGCTAGATGAAGGGTCATTTGTGGAAGACGGCAAGTTTGCCAATTTTGCGGCCGGTGATTTACCAGCTGACGGAGTGGTGACCGGCATTGGTAAAATCAATGGCCAGACCGTTAGTGTGATGGCCAATGATTCAACGGTAAAAGCGGGATCCTGGGGCGCCCGCACCGTAGAAAAAATTATCCGCATCCAGGAGACGGCGGAGACAATGAAAGTACCGCTGCTTTACCTGGTGGATTCGGCCGGGGCAAGAATCACTGATCAGGTTGAGATGTTTCCCAACCGCCGGGGAGCGGGACGCATCTTTTACAACCAAGTGAAGTTGTCGGGCGTTATTCCCCAGATCTGTTTGTTGTTTGGGCCGTCAGCTGCGGGAGGAGCCTATATTCCTGCTTTTTGCGACGTTGTGATTATGGTCGATGGCAATGCCAGCATGTACCTGGGTTCCCCCCGCATGGCTGAAATGGTGATCGGGGAAAAAGTCACCCTGGAGGAAATGGGGGGCGCCCGGATGCACTGTTCGGTCAGCGGCTGCGGTGATATCTTAGCACAAGACGAGCAGGAAGCGATCCAGTTCGCCCGGGAATACCTTGCTTATTTTCCGGCTAACTTCGAGGAGCGCCCCCCTCAGACGGAAGCCAGACCACCGAAAGCAGGGGTGCGTCCCATCGAAGAGATCGTTCCCGCCAACCAAAATGTACCCTTTGATATGTACGAACTGATTGAAGCTTTGATTGATGAGGAGACATTTTTTGAGATCAAAAAGCTTTTTGCCCCCGAAATTATTACCGGGTTTGCCCGCTTGAACGGCCAGGTGATTGGTATTGTGGCCAATCAACCGAAAGTGAAGGGAGGCGTGTTATTTGTTGACTCGGCGGACAAAGCGGCACGTTTTATAACCTTGTGTGATGCGTTCAACATTCCTTTGCTCTTTTTGGCCGACGTTCCCGGATTCATGATTGGGACGAAAGTGGAGAGGGCGGGAATTATCCGTCACGGAGCCAAAATGATTGCCGCCATGTCCGAGGCGACGGTGCCTAAAGTATCTGTCATCGTACGTAAAGCTTACGGTGCCGGTTTATATGCCATGGCTGGACCAGCCTTTGAACCTGATGCATGCCTGGCCTTGCCCACCGCACAGATTGCTGTCATGGGTCCCGAAGCGGCTGTCAATGCCGTCTATTACAACAAAATTGCCAGCATCGAAGATCCACAAGAGAGGACGCAATTTATCATGGGGAAACGTAAAGAGTATCAGGAGGATATTGATATCTACAGGCTGGCTTCGGAGTTGATCGTAGATGATATTGTTCCGGGATCTGAACTTAGGGAACATTTAATCCGTCGTTTTGAGGCCTATCGCCACAAGGATAAACAGTTTTCCAAACGGAAACATCCTGTATATCCTGTCTAACTTGATTTCATCATTTGGTAGCACGAGAAAGAGGCTGTCCCAAAGGGTCCTGTCATCACCTGCGGGTCAGCCTCTTATCCGTTCATCCAATGCAAGATTGATTGAGCACATGAAGCTAAAGCAAGATTTCGATTTCGCTTTCCTGTTTCAGTTGGTCAACGAATTCCTGTCTCCGTTCGCTCCGTTTTTGCCACTTCAGCTGTTCGTTAATAAGTTGCTTTGTTTCATCATCAAGCTTTTCACCGATCTCTTCTTCATAAGCCAGATAGGCTTCTTGTTGCTCTTCTTCACTTAATTCAATTTCACCAATTTGATCCTCTAAATATTGGTTGATTACCATTTCGTTGGCCAGTTCTTCCTTGAGATCGTCCATGGACAATCCGAGAGTGTCAAGCGTTTCAATCAATTCCTCTTCTGTGGAAAATTGGGCTTTAATGTCTGCCAGGGCTTCTTCCACTTGTTCCGGATCGGCTTTATACCCTTCACTTTGGGCGGCCTGTAATAAGAGCTGCTGTTCAATCAGGCCGTTTAACACCTCTTCTTGTATCTGTTCAAACATTTCTTTTCCTTCTTCACTTTCAAAATCAATGCCAAATTGGGCATAGGACATTTTAACCCGTTCAAGATGGGCATCCAGCTCTTCCTTATAGATCTGGGTTCCGTTAACCATGGCTACAGCTGCGCTTTCCTCTGAATGCTTCTGACCTATCCCGCAACCGAATAAAGTGATTAGCGACATGCTTAATATGACCGCCAATATCGTCTTTTTCATCATCCTGCCTCCAAACTTTAAAAAATACAGCATTTGCCTTACAATGGCATTGAGGGAAGTGTACCATAAATGAGCATCCATGTAAATGGTCAAGGCTAAATAGACACGAGGTGAAAGGAATTGCATGTGTTAGTCATTGGGGCGGGAGCGATGGGCATCTTGTTTGCAGGTTATACTTGGCTGGCTGGACACCGTCATCTGACCGTGTTAACACGGCGCCTGGCACAGGCCAGGGCCATCAATGACTCAGGTTTGCACTTGAAACTTCCCGGAGAAAAGCTGCTCCACTTGAAGCCCCAGGCGATTGCTGCTGAAGAGGATGACAAGCTGGAATCCCAGCCCGACTTGAGCCTTGTGACTGTCAAACAAACCCAGCTTATCCCAGTTCTTTCCTGGATCAGGCGGAACATTAATGCTGATAAGCCTGTTGTGTTTATCATGAATGGCCTGGGCCATCCCGATCACATCCGGAAGGCGCTTCCACACCACCGTGTGTTTTACGGGGTGACACAGTGTGGTGCAACCAGGATTGGAGATACAAAAGCAGAGGTGCGGGGAACAGGGGTGACCGCTGTAGGGTCTCTGGCTGGCGGTACAGTGGACAGTGCTCCTTCCTTTTCCCGGTGGAGGGAGGATATAGCACCTTATCTTGATGTGTGCTGGACCAACCGTATAGAGCAGACCATGTGGAAGAAAGCAGTGATTAATGCGTGTATTAATCCCTTAACGGCTTTATTCCAGGTTCCTAATGGGAAGTTGGCTGACTTTCCGGCTCTGACCCAGTTAATGAAGCAGTTGTATGACGAACTGCAGCCGCTTATCCAAGCGGTCTGGGGCAAGGAGACCCCTTCCATTTTAGAAGAGGGGAGGTTATGGGAAGAGATTATAGGAGTCTGCCACCGAACAGCTGACAATCATTCCTCTACGTGGCAAGACATCCGCCATGGCCGGCGGACAGAAATCGAAGCTTTGAACGGCTATTTTGTCAAAAAAGCGGCTCAATATCACATCGATTTACCTGCTCACCGTTTTGTCCGGCAAGCCATTCTCGCTTTGGAAGAAATGAACAATGATGATGAAAGGTGAACACTCGATGGAATTGAAAATAAAGGAATATGACCTGCCACAGATTAATACCTTTGCTACAGACTATGTCAATCAACAGGTGCAAGCACTGCAATTTTTCCACTATGACCCTTTTGACAAAGACAGTTATAAGCGCCGCTGGCGGGAGCTTCGCGAACGAACCTTTGCTCGCGGGCCTTTGGCTGAGGTGATCCGTGCCCAAATGGCGCGCTGGACACTTTCGCCTGCTCAAGAAGAACAGCTTCAACGTTTGCAGCAAGAGGAAAGTGTAGTCGTGCTCGGTGGGCAGCAAGCCGGGCTGTTGACAGGCCCGATGTATACGCTCTATAAAGCGGTGACCATATTAAAAGTGGCCCGAACCCAAGAAGAGCAATTAGGGGTCCCTGTGGTCCCGGTTTTCTGGATTGCAGGGGAAGATCATGACTTTCAGGAAATTAACCATGTTTTTGTGCCCAAGGCAAAGGGGGCTGGCATGGAGAAGCTGTCCTTGTCTGATCCACATGGGCAGGTGAGACAGTCTATTGACCACCGTCCCTTCCCCCGCCGCGAGATTTTGTCCTGGCTGGAAAATGTATTTGAGCAATGGCCCCAAACCGAGTTTACTGAAGAGGTCCGTCAGTTGGTCTTGGACACATTACATAAAGCGGACACTTACACCGCTTTTTTTGCGGGACTGATGCACCAGCTGTTTACACAGTACGGGCTGTTGCTGGTTAATTCTGCGGATCCGGCTTTGCGCCGGCTTGAATCTTCCGTGTTTGAGACGATTTTGACTCATTATGATCTGATTGACGGCCATGTGCGCCAGCAGATAAAGCGTATGGAAGAGCAGGGCTACACACCGCAGATCACCTTGGGTGAACATCCGGCTCTCTTGTTTATTTACGAGAATAAAGAACGTCTCTTGCTGGAGAAGAAGGGAGCCCAATTCCAGACTAAAAATGGCCAATCTGTTTATTCCGAGGCAGAGTTATTGGACTTGGCGAAAAATGAACCGTGGCAGTTTAGCAACAATGTCATTACCCGGCCCTTCATGCAGGAGTCGTTGTTTCCCACCTTGACCTTTGTGGCCGGACCGGGTGAGATTGCCTATTGGGCTTTGTATGGAACCTACTTTGAAGCGTTTAATATGAGGTTGCCTGTGATTATGCCCCGTTTAAATCTGACCCTGGTTGAGCCCAACATTTGTCATCTTCTCGAAAAGCACAATATTGACATACAAACGGTATTCGGATCATTTGAGGCGTTCCGGGAACAGTGGTTAGCTGAACAGGATGAACTTGGCCTGGAACAAAGCTTTTCGCAAGTTAAACAAGAGGTGGTGCGCCTGTACCAACCTTTACTTGAAAAAGTATGCCGGATCAATAAAGGAATGGAACAGCTCGGGCGCAAAAATCTTGACAAAGTGCTGGAACAGGTTGATTATTTTCACAAACGGGCCATGGCTGCCTTTAAAACCCAGCATGAGGCTGCGATCAGGCATTTTGACAAAGTGGAGCAGGCCCTGTATCCAGAGGGACGTTTGCAAGAGCGTGTTTATTATCCTTTTCATTTCTTCAATAAGCATGGGTTTCAGTTGTTGGAAGTATTGATGCAGCAATCATTTTGCTTTAACGGAAAACATAAGTTAGTATATTTACATGTGGAGTAAAGCTTTCAAATCCAGTGGTTCAAGAAAGGAGCAAGTGTATGAATGCCCGTGAAACGAGCATCATCCAAGATCTCAGCCTGGCTCCGGAAGGTCATCTGAAAATTGACTGGGTTAAAGAACATATGCCTGTTTTAAACCGTATCCGGAAGCGTTTTGAACAGGAAAAACCGTTTGCAGGACTGAAGGTGGCTATTTGTCTCCATCTGGAAGCCAAAACCGCCTATCTGGCCAAAGTGATACAGGCGGGTGGCGCCCAGGTGACCATTACCGGCAGCAATCCGTTATCCACCCAAGATGACATTTGCGCCGCTTTGGTGGAAGATAATATCCAAGTCTTTGCCCGCTACAACCCTGAACCTGAAGAGTATAAACAGCATTTGATCAAAACGCTGGAGACCAAACCTGATCTCATTATTGATGACGGGGGTGACCTGGTCACCATTTTGCATGAGGAGCGCCCTGACCTTCTGCCCCAAATTCGCGGTGGCGCCGAAGAAACCACGACCGGCATTTTGCGTCTCAAAGCGCTGGCCAAAGAGGGGCGTCTTCAATTCCCGATGATGGCTGTGAATGATGCTTACTGCAAATATCTGTTTGATAACCGCTACGGCACGGGCCAGTCGGTGTGGGACGGGATTAACCGCACCACCAACCTGGTTGTAGCCGGCAAAACGGTGGTGGTCATCGGCTATGGATGGTGCGGCAAGGGTGTGGCCATGCGGGCCAAAGGTCTTGGGGCCAAAGTGATTGTCACCGAAGTGGATCCCATCAAGGCGATCGAAGCGTATATGGATGGATTTGAAGTGATGTCAATGGACCAGGCTGCTGAACTCGGAGACTATTTTGTCACTGTTACAGGCAATAAGGATTGTATCCGCCAAAGCCACTTCGAAAAAATGAAAAATGGAGCGATCCTGGCCAATGCAGGGCACTTTGATGTTGAGATTAACCTGAGAGAGCTGGAAGGGTTGGCCCAATCTAAACGGGTTGTGCGCAAAAATATAGAAGAGTATCAACTGGCCGGGGGCAAAAAGATCTATGTACTGGCAGAGGGCCGTTTGGTTAATCTGGCTGCCGGAGACGGTCATCCTGCTGAGATCATGGATATGACTTTTGCCTTACAAGCTTTGGCCCTGGAGTATATTAACAACCATTATCAGCAATTAGAAAAGAAGGTGCATAACGTGCCTTATGAGCTGGACCAACAGGTGGCTGCCTATAAACTCGAGGCCTTAGGTATCACCATTGACCGTTTAAGTGAAGAGCAAAAGGCCTATTTGGAATCTTGGAAGGAATAGGAAGCCCTTGACAGGTCGTCCGTTTAAAAAAAAACCGATTTTAAAAAAAATCCTGCTCAACAAGCAGGATTTTTTTTTGTGGGGGAGAATAAATAATTAAGTGGTGAAAAGTGGGGGATTGTGGAGGAAAACGGGGGAGAAGTGGTGATCCGATGTGTTCCTAGGTGAATATCAGCACACCATTGACAATAAAGGAAGACTCATTATACCTGCCAAGTTTCGGGAGGGCCTGGGAACATCTTTTATCGTGACCAGAGGATTGGACAAATGTTTGTTTGTCTACCCCTTTTCTGAATGGAAACAGATTGAGGAAAAATTAAAATCTCTCCCGTTTACCCGGTCTGATGCCCGTGCGTTCACCCGCTTTTTCTTCTCAGGCGCAACGGAGTGTGAGCTGGACAAACAAGGAAGAGTGAATATTCCTGCCAACCTGCGTGAATACGCCCAGTTGGAGAAAGACTGCGTTGTTATTGGCGTCAGCAGCCGAGTGGAGATTTGGAGCAAAGGTGTTTGGGAAGACTATTTTGCAGCATCTGAAGAATCGTTTGCTGAGATAGCCGAAAAGATTGTTGACTTTGACCTGTAACGGAGGCTGCACCGATGTTTGAACATGTGACGGTCCTAAAAGAAGAGGCTGTGAACGGACTTAATATAAAATCCGATGGCACTTATGTGGATTGTACGCTTGGCGGAGCTGGGCACAGTCAGCTGATTGCCAGCCGTCTTGGACCAGGCGGTTGCCTGATCGGCATAGATCAGGACCAAGAGGCTCTGGAACATGCCCGGAGGCGGTTGGCAAATTTTAATATCTCTCTTGTTCTTGTGCAGCGTAATTTCCGTTACTTGGCTGAAATTCTTGATGAAGCTGGATTCCAGCAAGTGGATGGAGTTTTGTTTGACCTTGGCGTTTCCTCTCCACAGCTGGACCAAGCCGAGAGGGGGTTCAGTTATCAACATGATGCCCCGCTGGATATGAGAATGGACCAGCGCCAAGATTTAACGGCTTTTGATGTTGTCAACTCCTGGAGCGAGGAACAATTGGCTGAGGTCATCTACCGCTATGGTGAGGAGCGTTATTCCAGACGGATTGCCCGCCGTATCGTCGAGACCCGAAAGAAAAAACCCATTAAAACCACGGGTGAACTGGTGGACGTGATTAAACAAAGTATTCCAGCCAAAGCCCGGCAAAACGGTCCCCATCCAGCCAAGCGCACTTTTCAAGCTATCCGGATTGCAGTCAATGACGAATTGAACGCTTTCGAAGAAGCTCTTTCCCAAGCGATAGAGCGTTTAAATAAAGGGGGCAGAGTGGCGGTGATTACCTTTCACTCATTGGAAGACCGCATCTGTAAACAAATGTTCCGCCAGAAAAGCCAGGGTTGCACCTGTCCCCCTGGCTTGCCCCAATGCGTGTGCGGACAAGTTCCCTCGCTGAAGATTGTAAACCGTAAACCCATTGTGCCCACTCTCCAAGAGGTAGAGCAAAACCCAAGGGCACGGTCAGCCAAGTTGAGAATTGCTGAGAAAATCTGAGCAAGAAAAGAAGCAGAAACAAAAGGAGGATTAGATTTATGTACCAATATGGAAACGTCGCAGTGAAATATCAGAACGAAAAGCGGAACAAACATCTGAGCCGTCAACAGCATAAGCAGGAACCTAAACAGCCGTCCCAACACCAGCCACATCCACAAGGGCAGTCGCTCTTGTCCAGCAGGGAAAAAATGCTGTATCTCTTTGCTGTGTTGATTGTCATAGCTGCCTTAAGTTTGCTGATGGCCAGGGGTGCTTTACTGACAGAAATGAACTATGAGCTTCAAGCGTTGGAACGTGAACTGGAACATCTGGAAGAAAACAATGCCAAGTTGGAAGTTGAAGTCATCCAGCTCAGCTCACCGGAACGTATCTTGGCCATTGCTCAAAATGAACTGGGCATGGACATGCGGGAGCGCACAGTTAAAGTCCTGTCCAGGTCCAAGGAAAGTGCTGAGTGAGAAAAAGGCCGGCATGCTGGTGTTCCTGCTTTTGCATTTGCGTTGAGCCAAGTGTCGGGGGAGGAATATGTATGAGTCACACTAAAATACGCAGCCGGAGTCAATTTGTGGGAGCAATATTTTTATTGCTCTTTTTTGCTGTTATATATCGTTTTTATACCCTTCAAGTCGTTGAAGCTTCCTGGTATCAGGAACGGGCCCAGGCGATGTATGAGCGTGAGAGGGTATTGGAGCCCGAGCGGGGTTCTATCTTTGACCGCAACCATAATATACTGGCCAAGGAAGTGAAGGCATACACGGTTATTGCCATATTGGATCAAAACGTGCCCAACCATGTGAAGGATCCGCAAGCGACAGCCGAACAACTGGCTCCCATTCTTGATATGTCCCAAGAGCAGCTTTATCAGCTGTTAACTCAGAAAGACCGCCAACAGGTGGAACTCAGGCCAGGAGGATGGAAAATAGATGCACAAAAGATGGAAGCCATTCGGGAACTGGAACTGGAGGGGATTACTTTTCGGGAAGAGACCAGACGTTACTATCCTAACCATACCTTTGCTTCCCATATATTGGGTTTTGTTGACCTGGATGGAGAAGCGAGAATGGGGCTGGAACTTGAGCTGGACAAGTACTTGCGGGGAGAAAAAGGATTAGTGAAGTATAAGCAGGATTTAAAAGGAAACAGGCTTATCTCCGGTACGGAAACCGTTGAATATCCTAAAGATGGTCATGATGTTTATCTGACGATTGATCAACGTATCCAGCTATTTGTGGAACAAGCACTGGATGAGGTGTATCGTGAATACCGGCCGGAAAAAATGACGGTCATTGTTTCAGATCCCCATACCGGTCAAATATTGGCCATGTCCAACCGCCCCTCCTTTGATCCGAATAACTACTCCTCAATTACCAACTATTGGAATGATTCGGTGTCCTATGCTTTTGAACCTGGTTCAACATTTAAAGTCATTACTTTTGCTGCAGCCATCGAGGAAGGCATCTATAACGGGCATGAAACATTTCAATCGGGCAGTTATGCAGTGCCGGGGAAAATTATCCGTGACCATAATCGCCAGGGATGGGGCACCATTACCTTTTTGGAGGGGATGCAAAAATCAAGTAACGTGGCTTCAGTCATTCTGGGGTACGAACGGATGAAGAAAGAGGTGTTTTACCATTACATTGACCGTTTTGGATTTGGTAAACTGACCGGCATTGATTTGCCTGGCGAGCATCCCGGTTATGTCATTCCGTTGGAGGAGGCAAAGCCGGTTGACCTTGCCGCCATGACTTTTGGCCAAGGCGGGTTGATGGTTACCCCCATTCAGCAGATCCAGGCGATCAACGTCATTGCTAACGGCGGTAAGTTAATGAAACCCTATGTCATCGATTCCATTTATGACCCCAATTCTGATAAAGTGGTTTTACAAAATAAACCGACCGTGGTTGATCCGCAAGTGGTTTCTCCCCAAACTGCCAAACAAATGAGGGATATACTCGAAACGGTTGTAACAGATGGGACCGGAACCAATTTTCATATTGACGGTTACCAGGTTGCTGGTAAGACAGGGACTGCCCAAAAAGCAGAAAATGGCCGTTATGTTCGCGGGAAGTACATTCATTCTTTTGTGGGCTTTGCCCCTAAAGATGATCCCAAACTATCCGTTTTCGTGGCCATTGATTCCCCGCAGGTGGACCAGTACTATTTGGGGGGTGCCGCTGTGGCCAAAGTCTTCAAGTACGTCATGGAGAACAGTCTGCAATACCTCAACGTGACCCGGGAGATTGAGGAGGTCTCGGCGGCAGATTTTGAAGCGGAGTGGCCAACAGTGGGAGATTACCGGCGCCTCTTTGTAGAAAACGGGAGAAAAAAAGGGGAACAAGACGGTTTTGACGTGCACATTTTGGGCCAGGGAAACGAAATAACAGAACAGTATCCCACTCCCGGAACGCCTATGCCTGAAGGCAGCCGCTTGTACCTCATCGCCGGAGAGGTCCGTCATGTAGAAACTCCGGATATGACCGGATGGTCATTAAAGGAAGTTTTGGACTGGGCGTCAGTCACAAGGATGAAGGTTCGTGCCGAAGGACATGGATATGTGACGGCTCAAAATGTGTCGCCAGGTGTACGGCTGCGACCGGGAAGTGAGTTGCAAGTCACCTTAGAGCCAAAGTTTGACGGCAGATAGCTTGGTTATTTCCCCCTCTGCACATCCTGCTGGCTATCCCTGGTGGGGGAGGTTGTTCTATCACGGAGACAGGTTGAATAGGGTTATAAGGTAGAAGGACTCTATTCAGTGTGGAGGGGATTCTTGTGCGCGTGTCCAACGTCACTGTCCGGAGGCGAATTTTAATTGTGCTTGTGGCGGGCCTCATGTTGTATCTCACCCTTGGTACCAGGCTGGGATATATTCAGATCGTCCAAGGCCAATGGCTGATGGACAAAGCAGAGGAACTGTGGAGCCGCGATGTCCGCTTTGAACCGAAACGGGGTAAAATTTTGGACCGCAATGGCGAAGTGCTGGCATACAATATTAGTGCTCCGACAGTGATGGTTGTCCCGGCCCAGGTCAAAGATCCCCAACAGACGGCCCAAGCACTGGCTAACGTATTAGATATGAGTGAGGAAAAAGTGTTCCGTTTAATTACCCAGCGGGAAATGATCGTCAGGATTAATCCAGAAGGCCGAAAAATATCTAATGAAAAGGCCAGGGAGATCCAACAGCTTGGGTTGGAAGGAGTATTTATTGCTGAAGACAGCAAACGCTATTATCCTTACGGAGATTTTTTATCCCATGTATTAGGCTTTGCAGGTATTGACAACCAGGGGCTCACTGGTTCTGAGTTGATATATGACGAGATCCTCAAGGGAAAACCTGGCCGTGTTTCCTTTTACTCCGATGCCAAAGGGCAGCTGATGCCCAATCAACCGGAGGTATATCAACCGCCTAAGGATGGTCATAATCTGGTTTTAACCATAGATGCCAATATCCAAAAAATAATGGAGCGGGAAGTGGATCATGCGGTTGCCCGCTATAATCCTGACCATGTAATCGGCATTGCGATGGATCCCAACACTGGCGAGATTTTGGCCATGACCAGCCGACCGGATTACGATCCAGGCAGATATCAGGAATATCCTCCTGAAGTCTACAACCGTAATTTGCCTGTTTTCAGCATGTATGAGCCTGGTTCCACGTTCAAAATTATTACTTTGGCTGCTGCCCTTGAAGAAGGGAAAGTGGATCTCCATAATGAGCATTTTCATGACCCGGGTTTTATTAAGGTGGCTAATGCCCGGCTGCACTGTTGGAAGCGCGGTGGGCACGGGCACCAGTCGTTTTTGGAAGTGGTTGAAAACTCGTGCAACCCGGGATTTGTTGAGCTCGGTCAACGGCTGGGGACCGAAGTGCTCTTTGACTACATTGAACGGTTTGGGTTTGGGGAGAAAACAGGCATTGATATGCAAGGCGAGCAAAAGGGGCTGATTTTTTCACCTGAGCAAAGGGGACCGGTAGAAACAGCCACAACTGCTTTTGGCCAAGGGGTGGCCGTGACACCCATTCAGCAGGTGGCCGCTGTGGCTGCGGTTATTAACGGAGGCTATCTGTATACACCTTATATTGCCAAAGAATGGCATGATGCGGAGACCGACATGGTCTTAGGACGGAGGACACCCCAGTTAAAACGTCAAGTGATTTCCAACGAAACATCGCAAAAGGTGCGTGAAGCATTGGAAAGTGTAGTGGCCAGGGGAACGGGACGCAACGCTTATGTAGAAGGGTACCGGGTAGGAGGAAAAACAGGCACTGCCCAAAAGGTGGCTCCAGGTGGGGGTTACCTGGAGAACAATCATATTGTTTCTTTTATCGGCTTTGCTCCCGCTGAGGACCCGCAAATTATTGTTTATATTGGCGTTGACAACCCTAAGAATACTGTTCAATTTGGCGGCGTGGTTGCGGCCCCGATTGTAGGCAGAATCATCGAGGATGCTTTGCGCTATATGGGGGTAGAAAGACGGGAAAGCCCCTTGCAAAAAGAATACGTTTGGGGAGATGAGATCACCTACGAGGTGCCCAACTTGATCGGCATGACAGACAAAGATTTGCAACGGACTTACTTTCAGCTTCCCATTGAGGCGGCCGGAGACGGAAGCGTCGTGATTAAACAATTGCCTGAACCTGGTGAAAAGGTAAAGGAAGGATCGGTTATCCGGGTATTATTAGGGGAAAAAATATCCCAACCGAAAGAAACAGGTGACAAAAAGGGAAGAGAGGATTAAAATAGGGATGGCAATCTTATCTAAACGATCTGGAGTGAAACCCACATGCAACTGGCAGAGCTTGTTCAAGATTTGATTCCTTATCGGGTTCAGATTTCTGCTCATCACAGCAGTGCGGAACAGCCTGATGATGGGCATCTGCGAGGTATAGAGATTTCATCCATTGAACTGGATTCCAGACAGGTGAAACCGGGAAGTTTGTTTGTGTGTATACCCGGTTTTCAGGTGGATGGACACCAATTTGTATCTCAAGCGATTGAACGGGGGGCTGTCGCCATCCTGGCCCAAAAGCCTCTTGACGTACCTGTACCGGTGATTATTGTTCCTGATACGCGCCGGGCCCTGGCTTATGTGGCCAACCGTTTTTACGGTTTCCCCACCCAGAAGTTGCGCCTGATCGGTGTCACTGGAACTAATGGCAAAACAACAGTGACCTATCTGATCGAAAAAATGCTAGAGGATCAGGGGCGAAAGACAGGCCGTATTGGAACGATCAATATGAAAATCGGAGACCGTCTGGTAGAGGTCAAAAATACAACCCCTGAATCCCTTCATTTGCAACAGGCATTTCATGACATGCTGCAAGCCAAGTGCTCCCATGCGGTGATTGAAGTCTCCTCCCATGCTTTAGATATGGGCAGGGTGAGGGGATGTAATTTTGGTGTGGCTATTTTTACAAATTTAACGCAAGATCATCTGGATTACCATCAGAGCATGGAAGAGTATAAGCGGGCTAAAGGATTATTGTTTTCCCAACTGGGCAATGGCATTTCTGAGCGGGATTTGAAATATGCTATTTTAAATGCTGATGATCCCGCTTCGTCCTATTATGCCAAAATTACACCCGCTCAAGTGCTGACTTACGGAATCAAAAGCGAACGGGCAGATATTAAAGCTGCGGACATTACTCTGAGCCCCCGGGGAGTTTCGTTTACTGTTCACTACGGTACAGAACAAGAGCAGTTTAATGTGCCGTTGGTCGGGATGTTTAACGTTTACAACGTTTTAGCTGCAGTGGGGGCTGGTGTGGTGGAAGGCCTCAGCTTGCGCCAGATCAGTGACAGTCTGAGTGAAGTCCAGGGTATTCCCGGCCGGATGGAGGTTGTAGAGGCGGGACAGGACTTTACTGTCATTGTCGATTATGCCCATACACCGGACAGCCTGGCTAATGTATTATCTACCGCCCGCCAACTGGCCCGCAAAAGATTAATCTGTGTGGTGGGCTGCGGCGGAGACCGTGACCGTGGTAAACGCCCCTTAATGGCACAGATGGCAGTAAAGTATGCTGATTTAACCGTCTTAACTTCAGATAATCCCCGTTCCGAAGATCCGGCAGCGATTATTCGTGATATGGAAAAAGGGTTAATTGAACAGGATGTGTCGCAAACTAAATATACCTCCATTATTGACCGCAGACAGGCCATTCACTGGGCCATTAACAAGGCGGAAAAGGATGATGTGATTATCATCGCTGGTAAAGGGCACGAAACCTACCAGGAAATTAAAGGCCAGCGGTTCCATTTTGATGACCGGGAAGTGGCCAGAGAAGCCCTTGCCTCCCTAAAGCTATGAGAAAGGGGATGGGGATATGTTAAATGTGATCTTGCTCACCATCATTGCCTCGTTTGCTATAGTCTTATTATCTGCTCCCTTATTTATCCCTGTCTTGCGCCGGCTTAAATTTGGCCAGAGTATACGTGATGAAGGGCCAAAGTCACATCAGAAAAAAAAGGGGACCCCTACCATGGGCGGGGTCATTATTTTACTTGGGATTTCATTAACCACTTTCAAATTTGCCAATCATACGTATGAATTTTATTTGCTTGTTCTGGTTACCTTGGGATATGGTTTAATTGGCTTTTTGGATGACTTTATCAAGATTTATTTCAAACGCAATCTGGGGTTAACAGCCAAACAAAAGTTGTTGGGGCAGATGATCATTGCGGCAATATTCTGTTACTTTTTGTATAATATAGGGCACTCCACTGAGGTGTACATTCCCGGATCTGTATATGGTTTTGACTTGGGCTGGCTTTATTTCCCGTTTGTGGTCATCATGCTTGTCGGGGCTTCCAATGCGGTCAATTTGACTGACGGGTTGGATGGACTTTTGTCTGGAACGGCGGCTATTGCTTTTGGAGCCTATGCTCTCTTGGCGGCCCGCTACTCTGAGCCTGATATCGCCATTTTCAGTGCGGCTGTGGTGGGAGCCGTGCTAGGTTTTCTGGTCTATAATGCTCATCCCGCCAAGGTGTTTATGGGAGATACAGGTTCGCTGGCTCTGGGTGGCGCTATTGCTGCTGTTGCCGTTCTGACCAAGACAGAGCTGCTTCTGGTCATTATTGGAGGTGTCTTTGTGGTCGAAGCTCTGTCAGTCATATTGCAGGTGCTGTCATTTAAGCTGCGTGGCAAGCGTATTTTTCGGATGAGCCCCCTTCATCATCACTTTGAACTCGGGGGCTGGTCGGAATGGAAAGTGGTGATGGTTTTCTGGCTGGCAGGCTTTTGCCTGGCGGGAATTGGGATTTATTTAGAGGTGTTTGCCTAATGAAAAATAAACATGTTTTAGTGCTGGGTTTGGCCAAGAGTGGTTTTGCTGTGGCCAAACTTTTGGCGCGTTATGGTGCTTTGGTCACCGTGAACGAACAAAAACCGCGCCATGAATGCCACGGGGTAGAGGAATTGGAAGCACTGGGTGTAAAGGTGGTCTGCGGCTCCCACCCCCTCTCACTTTTGGACGAACCTGTTGACTTGATTGTGAAAAACCCTGGTATCCCCTATAGAATCCCTTTTTTACAGGAAGCCGCCCGCAAACAGATCCCTGTTGTAACTGAGGTGGAAGTGGGCTATTTACTTACCCGGGCCCCCATTATTGGCATTACGGGTTCGAATGGTAAAACGACGACCACCACATTGATTTACGAAATGTTAAAGGACAGTGACCCACCCCCTCTTATTGCCGGTAACATCGGGACGGTGTTTTGTGAAGTGGCTGCCCGGGCCCGGCCCGGGCAGTGGCTGGTTACGGAACTGTCCAGCTTTCAGCTGCAAGGTACAACAGCATTTCATCCTAAAATCGGCGTGTTGCTTAACATTTTTGACGCCCATCTGGACTATCATGGCACCAAACAAGCTTATATTGAAGCGAAAGCTAAACTGTTTGCCAATCAGACCCCCGATGATTTGGCTGTGTTTAACTTAGACCAAGAAGAAACAAGAAGGGTGGCTGATGCGGTCAAAGCGCAGGTGGTCTGGTTCAGTACACGCAGCCATCCGGAAAGGGGCGCCTATGTGGAAGACGGGCGCATTAAATATCGCAATAAGCTGGGGGAAGTGACGGAAGTCCTGGCAGCCAATGAGGTAAGGTTGCCAGGGACACATAATTTGGAAAATGTAGTGGCGGCAGTTGCTGTCAGCCTGGAAGCAGGAGCCAAACTGGAACGGGTCAGAGAGGTTTTGCGTACCTTTACAGGGGTTCCGCACCGTTTGCAGTTTGTGCGTGAACTGCGTGGTGTACGATACTATAATGATTCCAAATCAACCAATGCTTTAGCCACCAAGAAGGCCTTAGAATCTTTCTCTGGCCGGGTGGTGCTGATTGCCGGTGGATTGGACCGGGGAGATGATTACCGGGGGTTGACCACAGTTTTTAAGTCCCGTGTGAAGGCACTCATTGTTTATGGACAAGTTGCAGGCAAGCTGGCTGAGATAGGCTACAAGGCAGGGGTAAAACACGTCTTTCATGTCGATAATGTTAAAGAGGCGGTAAACGTGGCGCACCAGATCGCTGAACAAGGTGATACGGTGCTTCTCTCTCCAGCAGCCGCAAGCTGGGATCAATTTTCCTCATTTGAAGAACGGGGAGACATGTTTACCGATTGTGTGCATATGCTTAGATAAGAGCGGACTTGCTCACATTCTAGCGATATGAGGTGTTTCCCTTGCCTAAAACGCGTGGAACCCCGGATTTCCTTATCGTCTTTTGCACGCTCGCTTTGTTAAGTATCGGCATCTTGATGGTGTATAGTTCAAGTGCCGTGCTGTCCTTTCATAAATTTGGAGATTATTTTTATTACGCTAAACGCCAATTTTTGTTTGCCGGACTGGGCATTGCCGCCATGTTTGTCATGATGAATGTCGACTACTGGGTCTGGCGCCGGTGGGCCAAATTTGGACTCATGATCTGTTTTGTTTTGCTCGTGCTTGTGCTTTTGATCGGCGTTGAGCGAAATGGTTCTAAAAGCTGGATTGGCATTGGCGCTTTCTCTATCCAGCCCTCGGAATTTATTAAGATCTGGATGATTATTTTTTTAGCCAAATATTTAGCCGAGCGCCAGAAATACGTGATTTACTTTACTAAAGGGTTGCTCCCCCTTTTAGCCTTAGTGGGGCTGGCGTTTGGTTTGATTATGCTGCAGCCCGATCTGGGAACAGGCGCAGTCATGGTCAGTACGGCTGTTGTCATGCTTTATATTGCCGGAACAAGACTGGCTCATCTTTTTTCACTGGGCATGATAGGGGTGGCTGGGTTAATAGGATTGATCCTGGCTGCCCCATACCGCATCAAGCGCATTACGGGTTTTCTTGATCCCTGGCAGGACCCTTTGGGTGCCGGATATCAGATCATACAGTCTCTCTATGCCATCGGTCCCGGCGGCTTGATGGGCTTGGGGCTGGGAATGAGCCGGCAAAAGTTTTACTACCTTCCTGAGCCCCAAACCGATTTTATCTTCGCCATTTTGGCGGAGGAATTGGGTTTTTTGGGAGGGGCGACTGTCCTCTGCCTGTTTACCCTGTTATTGTGGCGGGGCATGCGGGTGGCCATCTGTGCACCTGATTTATACGGCAGTCTCTTGGCTGCGGGGATTGTGGCCATGGTCGCCATTCAAGTGATTATTAATGTAGGGGTTGTTACAGGGATGTTCCCGGTCACTGGCATTACACTGCCATTCTTAAGTTACGGGGGTTCATCTCTGACGCTCATGTTAACGGCTATAGGTCTGTTATTAAATGTGTCCAGATATGCGAAATAATTGTCAGACAAAGCAACCAAAGGGCTCTTTTTGAACAGAAAAACCAGTATGGTAAAAGGCGTTAACCAGAAGAAGGTGATGAGAGATGAAAGTCATCGTATCTGGAGGAGGCACAGGTGGCCATATCTATCCGGCACTCAGCATTATTAAGGAAATTAAAAAACATGAGCCAGACTCTCAATTTTTATATGTTGGTACGGCAAACGGGTTGGAAGCCGATATTGTACACAAGGCAGGTATACCGTTTAGAACCATTGACATTACCGGTTTTAAAAGAAAAATTTCCCTACATAATCTCAAAACCGTCTACCGCTTCATAAAAAGCACGTCCCTTTCTAAACAGATCATTAAACGGTTTCAGCCTGACATCGTGATAGGGACAGGGGGCTATGTGTGCGGACCAGTGGTTTATGCCGCCAGCCGTTTAAGCATCCCCACCTTAATTCATGAACAAAATGTCATTCCAGGGTTGGCGAATGCCTTTTTAGCCCGTCATGTCTCTGCTGTTGCCGTCTCCTTTGAAGGGTCAACAGAACATTTCAGAAGTGATAATCTTTATGTTACAGGCAATCCCCGGGCCTCGGAAGTGGTTGAGGCCGATGGACAAAAAGGGCGGGAGTCACTGGGCATTCCTCCCCATAAAAAAGTGGTGCTCATTGTGGGTGGCTCTAGAGGTGCTGAGGCTATTAACCGGGCCTTTGTGGAGATGTCAGATAACATCAGCCAGATGCCTGATTGCCACTTTGTTTATGTGACTGGCCAGATTCACTACAGCAAGGTTAAGGAACAATTGGCTGACCGGCTGAATAACCTCACGAACCTCACGGTGAAACCTTTCATCTACAACATGCCCGACGTGCTGGCCGGGACAGACTTGATTGTAAACCGGGCAGGCGCTTCCTTCCTGGCTGAGATTACGGCATTGGGCTTGCCTTCCATCTTAATTCCTTCGCCTTATGTCACAAACAATCACCAGGAGAAAAATGCCCGTTGGCTGGAGAGGGAGGGAGCCAGCAAAGTGATTTTGGAGAAAGAACTGACAGGCCAGCGTTTATGGAATACCTTGCGGGAACTGCTTGACAATGAGCCGCTGTTAGATAAAATGAGAAAAGCTTCGCTTAATCTAGGCAAACCGGAAGCCGCCAACCAGATTTATCAGTTAATCAAACGGTTGACGGCAGACCATGCCCAGTCATGAGGATATGAATACAGTTTAAAGTAAAATCATGACTTGTTGTCACCCTGGGCATCTGCCCGGCATACACTGGTGGTATGCGTGGGCAGATGACCCATGAGATGCATTCTGTTGGAGTCAGCTGTAGGAGGGTTCCAATGAATGACATAGTCGAACGCTTAAAAGAGGCAAATGTGGGAAAAGTGTGGTTAAATGAACCGCTCAAAAATCATACCACCTGGAAAATAGGAGGACCGGCAGACATTCTCATTCAACCAAAGAACACAACCGGACTGATCACAGCGGTTAACATTCTTAAAGCTCAAGGGATGCCATACCGTGTCATTGGACGCGGGTCTAATCTGCTTGTTAGGGATGGCGGGATACGCGGCGCGGTCATTAAAGTTGGAGAAGGCCTGGACTATCTGCGCATTGAGGGTGAAAAGGTGACCGCAGGAGCCGGGTTTTCATTCATCAAGCTGGCCACAATTATAGCTAAGCAAGGATTAAGCGGATTGGAGTTTGCTGGTGGCATTCCCGGTACTGTTGGCGGGGCTGTGTACATGAATGCAGGGGCTCATGGGTCGGATGTTTCACGTGTGTTGCATTCTGCCCAAATTTTGTTTGATGATGGGGAGCTTGCCACCTTAAGTAATGAAGAACTAAAATTCTCCTATCGGACTTCAATTTTACAAAATGAGCGCAAAGGTATTTGTCTGGAGGCCACCTTTAAGCTGAAGAAGGGCGATCGGGAACAGATTTTGAAGACAATGGCTCAGAATAAGGATTACCGCAAACAAACCCAGCCTCTGCAACAGCCGTGCTGCGGCAGCGTTTTTCGTAATCCTAAACCGTACTCAGCCGGGCGCTTGATCGAAGAGGCAGGATTAAAGGGGTTTCGCATTGGAGATGCCCAAATTTCCACCAAACATGCCAATTTTATTGTCAATTTGGGAAATGCAACGGCAAAGGATGTATTAGCGCTCATCAAGCATATTCAGGATACGATTGCTGAAAAATACGGCGTTGAGATGCATCCTGAGGTGGAAGTTGTTGGTGAAGAGTGATGGTGGTGCGCTTCATTGTGTAGGGGGCAAGGTGTGACTATTGTCCAGTTTTTAACATGCTGATATAATTAAGAAGAGACCAGAAGAGCAGGTATACAGACAAAAACGGCATGCGATATGCCGTTTTTTTACCGGTTCATCTTTTTTTGTGATTGGATGGGAATTTGTAATGAGTGGACAAAAAGTGATTGTTGATGATCGAATTCCTAGATACAAAGAACAGAGACGGCAAAAAGCTAACCGGCAGTTTATCTTGCTAGCCATCCTTTTTTTTATGGTTATCTTAGTCATTATTTACATGCAATCGCCATTGTCGCGTCTGGGCGAAATTGTGATTGAACACAACCGGCTGGCAGACCGGGAACGCCTTTTGAATCAGGCTGGGCTGACAGAAGGCATGTCCTATTTTGACTTCCGCCTTGGGGAAGTGGAAGAGAAACTGGAGGTTTTGCCGGAGATCAAGAAGGCTACAGTGAAACGGGAGTTTCCCAACCGGCTGTACATTTCGGTTGAAGAGCATGATGTGGTTGCCTTTTGGTCAGAAGACGGCGAGTTGTTTCCGGTCTTAAGTAACGGTCATATTTTAGATAAAACCTGGGAAGGGGAACGGGTGACAAATCCTATTCTAACGGACTGGCCCCACCAGGAAGGTTTGGTCGAATTAAGCCGGGAGCTGACCAAGCTGTCTCCCGTTGTAACCGGCCAGATCTCAGAGATTGTCCTGACGCCAACCCTCTCTGATCCGTACCGGCTGACACTGTATATGGTGGATGGTTTTGAGGTCAGAACTTCAATTCGGCGCTTCAGTGAACAAATGGGCTGGTATCCCCATATCCGGGAAGAGCTAGAAGAAAGTGCTCAACATGAAGGCATCATTTATTTGCTAGACGGAACCTGGGCAGAACGCCCAGTGGGAGAAGTAACGGACGAGACAGAAGACCAGACAGAAGGGGTGGAAGATGAAGAAGAGCATCGCCATTAAGGTCACGCGCATCCACTTGCTTTTAACGGTTGTGTTGCTGTGTGCAGGGTATTTGTTAGCCTATTCATACAACTATACCAAGGAGCTTGCACTGGAGCAGGAGGAATCTTCCAAGTCAGTGGCACACTGGGAAGCTGAAGATCAACTCAGGGAGAAACTGATCGATGCCCAAAAAGAAAACGTGCAACTGGAAGAACGGTTAAGGGAATTACAGTTTCAAGTCAGCGAAAAGGAAGAAGAGATGTCCCAGATGGAGAGTAAATTGGCTGAAATTTACTCAGAGCTCGAATCTTACCGTCTTTTGGCCGGTCTGATAGAAGCAAAAGGGCCTGGTGTGATCGTAACCTTGGATGACCAGGACTATGCCGATGAGGCGCTTGATCCCAATGACTATATTGTCCATGAGCAGGATGTTCGCGGTGTTGTTAATGAATTGTTTGCTGCTGGTGCAGAGGGGGTTAGCATTAACGGTCAGCGTTTTGTCCAGACAACCGCTATTCGCTGTGTAGGGCCGACGATTATTGTCAATGGGATCAAGTCAAGTGCCCCCTTTCAAATTGCAGCTGTAGGTGACCCTGACGTTTTATACCAGGCGCTCCATCTTCCAGGAGGATATGTGGAGCTGCTCCAATCGTGGGGCATCACCGTCACAGTTGAGAAACAGGATGAGATTATTTTACCTGCCTACGTAGGGGAGTTGTAAATGACCAGGGATCTCAAGGTGGTGTTAACCTTTACTTTTGTCTGCTTTATTTTGGGGCTGATGGTTGCTGTTCAATATGCTTCCACTTCCCTTCCAGAGGAAAGAGAAACCAGAGGGTTAAATGATTTGCGTCTGGAGCTGAAAAAAGAACGGGAGCGATCCCAAGCCCTGCTCGAAGAAATTGCGAAATACAATCAACTGTTACAGCAGTATGAAAGGTCCCTCGCTCAGGATCAAGATCCCTTAGAGGTCATGGAGAAAGAACGTTTAAGGCTCAGGGAAATGATTGGCCTGGAAGAGGTGCAGGGCAAAGGATTCATCATCCGCATTGAACAGAGGGAGCTTGAGGGGAAAGAAGCTTATGAATTTGATCCGGTTATCTACGATGAAGATCTCCGCTTAATTGTGAATGAGTTAAATGCTTATGGTGCAGAAGCGATTGCGATTAATGGGCAGCGCATTATTGCCACTTCAGCGATCCGCAATGTCCAAGACAGGATCTTGATCAATACCATTCCTGTCTCCCCTCCATATGAGATTAAAGTCATCGGCGATCCTTCCACGCTGATCCCGGCCCTGAAGCTGGCTGGATTGGAAGAATACTTTGATATGGTCAGTCATCATGTCACCTTCGAAGAAAAGGCACTACTGACGGTTCCTGCTTATTCCCAGAGCATTGAATTTCAATTCCTGAAGCCTGTTAAGGAGGACAATAGATGAAGTGGCTTCCTGTTCTCGGTTTGGTTGTCGGTATTTTGCTAGGGCTGACTTCAAACCTAACCGTTCCCCCGGCTTATGCCAACTACTTGTCTATCGCCGTTTTGGCAGCTTTGGATACGCTGTTTGGAGGGTTGAGAGCCTATCTCCAATCGGCTTTTGATATTGAGGTTTTTGTTTCCGGTTTTTTCTTTAACACGCTCTTGGCTGTAGGCTTAGCCTTCTTGGGCGTGCATCTTGGTATTGATTTGTATTTGGCCGCCATTTTTGCTTTCGGTGTGCGCCTGTTTAATAACATTGCTGTGATTCGCCGTATCTTGCTCAACAAACGGGCGGGGAAGCCTTCCGTGTAGGGGTCGGCTGTTGCTTCAAAAAAAGAGAAAAAAGTTTGAATAAAAAAGGGAAATGGCTAAAAGATGTTGAATTAAAAATGTATATGGTATAAATCTGTGATACAATGTTGATATATTGATCTGGTTTTATTGAACTGTGAAACGCTGGGACGATCATGTCAGAGGAGGTGCGACAGCATGAATAGCAACGGTTATGTTGTCAGTTTAGATATAGGAACATCCTTGGTACGGGTTATTATAGGCGAACTGGCTAACAACACGATTAATATTGTTGGTGTAGGCACAAGTCCTTCCGAGGGCATAAAAAAAGGATCCATTGTTGACATAGATCTAACCGTTCAATCTATCCGCCGGGCAGTGGATAATGCGGAAAGGATGGTCGGCTTATCCATACAAGATGTTTTTGTGGGTATAGCAGGGAATCATATCCAGCTGCTTCCTAGTAAAGGGGTTGTTGCTGTCTCCAGCCCTGACCGAGAAATCGGGGAAGAAGATATCAACCGGGTCATAGATGCTTCAAAAGTGATGGCGCTTCCTCCAGAGCGAGAAATAATTGATGTGGTGCCCAAACAATTTATTGTAGACGGTCTGGAGGAAATTACTGATCCCCGTGGAATGATAGGTGTCCGCCTGGAGATGGAAGGCACCATTATTACCGGGTCAAAAACAGCGATACATAACCTTGTCCGCTGTGTTGAACGGGCGGGTTTGTCGGTAGCGGGAATCTTTTTACAACCTTTGGCTACCAGCACGATCGCCCTGTCCAAAGATGAGAAAGCACTGGGGATTGTATTGGTTGATATTGGGGCGGGCCAAATGACCGTTTCCGTCTTTGAGCAAGGAACATTAATCAATACCACGGTTATTCCAGTAGGTGGAGAGTATATTACCAATGATATTGCCATCGGTTTAAAAACGCAAAGTAATGTTGCCGAGCAAATAAAAGTGAAACATGGCTGCGCCCTCATTGACGAGGCATTAGAAGAGGAAACATTTTCCGTGCCCCGCATTGGCAGTGGTACATTTAAAGAATTTAATCAAGTGGATTTGGCCCATATTATTGAACCTCGCTTGGCAGAAATGTTTGAGCTTGTTCAAAAGGAAGTTAAGCGAATGGGTTACTCAGAGGTGCCTGGCGGATATGTATTAACAGGTGGCGTAACGGCCATGCCCGGCGTATTGGAATTGGCCAAAGATGTTTTTCAAAATGCTGTTCGAATTGCGGTACCCGATTATATCGGGGTCCGGGAACCCCATTATACCGCTGCGGTGGGTATTATTAAGTATGCATTTCAAAACATGCGACAATCTGAAAAAGAAGTGGCCGTAGCGTCAGCAGCAAAACCGAATCAACGGCCAACAAGTCAAGAGTCTCAGCCAACGACACGGCCAGCTTACAAACAAAGTGTAAAAGAAAAGTTTAAAAACTGGTTTAAGGAGTTTATTTAAGTCATAAAGTCTAAAAGTGGGACAAGTTAGGGGGAGCAAGCTATGTTAGAGTTTGATATGGAAACTCAACAATTGGCACGTATAAAAGTGATCGGTGTTGGTGGTGGCGGCAGCAACGCTGTCAACCGCATGATTGAAAGTGGTGTACAAGGTGTTGAGTTTATTACGGTGAATACGGACGCCCAAGCACTGCAATTGTCAAAGGCAGAACACCGCTTGCAAATTGGTGCCAAACTGACGCGCGGTTTAGGAGCAGGCGCCAATCCGGAAGTAGGGAAAAAGGCAGCGGAGGAAAGCCGGGAACAAATAGAAAATGTTCTTAAAGGTGCCGATATGGTTTTTGTCACAGCTGGCATGGGCGGTGGCACAGGAACGGGTGCTGCCCCTGTCATAGCAGAAGTGGCCAAGGAATTGGGCGCGTTGACTGTCGGCGTTGTCACTCGTCCGTTTACCTTTGAAGGTCGGCGCCGTGCTGTTCATGCCAATCAGGGCATCGAAAATTTGAAGCAAAAAGTGGACACGCTGATTGTGATTCCCAATGACCGCCTGTTGGAGATTGTAGATAAAAACACTCCAATGCTGGAAGCATTCAGAGAAGCGGACAATGTGTTGCGCCAGGGCGTACAGGGAATTTCTGATCTGATTGCCGTGCCCGGCTTGATCAACCTGGACTTTGCTGATGTGAAAACCATTATGACCGAAAAAGGGTCAGCACTCATGGGCATTGGTGTGGCTTCCGGTGAAAATCGCGCCGTGGAAGCAGCTAAGAAAGCCACCTGCTCACCACTTTTAGAATCTTCAATTGAAGGAGCTAAAGGGGTGCTGATGAACATTACAGGGGGAACGAATCTGTCCCTCTATGAAGTAAATGAAGCAGCTGATATTGTTGCCGCTTCTTCTGATGCGGAAGTGAACATGATTTTCGGCGCGGTGATTAATGAAGACTTAAAGGATGAGATTGTGGTCACGGTTATTGCGACGGGATTTGACGAAGAGGTGCAAACCAACCGCTCACAGCCTGGTTTATCAAAGCAGCGGATGCCTATCAACAGCTCAAGTCATCGTACGGAACCCAAGGAAGACATCCATGCAGTCAATGCCACATACAATGAGAATGACTTGGATATTCCTACCTTCCTACGCAATCGTAACCGGCGCAGATAAGTCTATAAGGTCATTGCGGCAAATAAATAAGCCGGTAACAGATTAATATCTGATTTATGGGGCTGTCCCAAAAGAGTTTTTTAACTCTCTTTGGGTAACGGCCCCATTTTCATTAAAGAGAGGGAACTAAGAGAGTGAACACAACCAGGCTCTGGTGAATAAGTTAATATGGGCAAACACCTATGATGAGGAGCTGATCATTGTTGTGTGGCATTACGGGAAGAGGGCCAAACATTTAAACGGCCGTGTTTTGGACAGTTCCAAGGCCAAACAATTTCATTTGCAAAGGGAATCCCTCTATGCCGAAGGATTCGATTACACCCTTGCTAATGAAGTGACCACTGAACTGATCAACCGGTTTGTTGTCTATGACAAACGACAAACCGGCAGACAGCGGCATCTCTTTTTCGGCGCTGCAACAGCGGAGGGGGTTGTGCACTTTATTGACCAGCTGACAGAGGGGGTTGAAGTACGGATCATTATCAAAGGAAGGCCGGGATCGGGTAAATCGACCATGCTGAAGAGACTGGCCCAAAAAGCAGAGGAGCAAGGCCTGGAGGCAGAGGTGTATCACTGCGGTTTTGATCCCAACAGCTTGGATATGGTCATTCTGCCCCAATTAAAGGTGGCCATTGTGGATGGTACCGCTCCCCATGAGTTGGAGCCTGACAGGCCTGAAGATGAGATTGTAGATATGTACACCTGTTGCTTTACCAAGGATATTGACCAGCTTTACGCCTCTGAGTTACAAGAATTGGGCACCTTGTACAAAGCCCATGCCAAGCAGGGCATTGGCTGCTTGGCTGAGGCGAGAAAATACAGAGAAGAATTAAGAGAGATTTATCAGCAGGCAATGGACCATGAGCTGGCCAACCGGAAACTGGAGTGGCTGTCCCGCACCCTTTTAAAGGTTTCTTGTTCATGATATAATTTCTCAGTGGGACCATACTGATTGACCCTGTACTCATACCAGCAAAAGGAGAAATGGATCTTGAACCGCGAACGCCGTTCCATGAATGTCTCCCGCACTGTTCTGACCAAGATTGTTTTGCCTGGAGACACGAATAATCATAATACATTGTTTGGCGGCTTATTGATGAAGTATATTGATGAAGTGGCGGCCATTGCCGCAAAACGCCATACCCAACGGGATATTGTGACAGCATCCATTGACGGGGTTCATTTTCACAAGCCTATTTTAAGCGGGCATATTGTCACCCTTGAAGCATACGTTTCCTCTGTGGGTCACACTTCTGTGGAAGTGTTTGTCAAGATTATGACCGAGGATTTCCGCTCAAACGAACAAACGATAGCGGCCACATCATTTTTAACCTTTGTAGCCCTTGATGAACATGGCAAGCCGGCCCCGGTGCCTGAGGTCTATCCTGAGACAGAGGAGCAAAAGTTTGTGTTCAAGGACCGCCATGCCCGGCGGGAGGCAAGACAGAAGAAGCGTATTGAAACAAATAAACTGATTAAAGCCCTTGGATCATAACCGTCCAAGGGCTTTAATTCATAAACACAAAGCTAGGCTATGTGAAATAACGGATCAAATTTCCTCAGGGGCCTCGATGGTCAGCATAGACAAGCCGTGTCTGAGAACAAGGGCAATTTTGCGGCACAGAGCGAGTTTGGCCCGCTGTTCGTCCTGATCATCCACAAAAATGCGTTCTTCGGCATAGAAGCGGTTAAACAGCTGACAGAGATCCAGCAGGTACTTGGCGATCTGGGAGGGGTCATCTTTTTTCACTGTTTCCACCAAGACAGAGGGATATTGATACAATGTATAGATAATTTCCCATACTAAGGGTTGTTCATAGAAGGGATGGGGGACAGGTTTGATCTCCATATCCCCTGCACGGCGCAACAGGCTGCAAATTCTTGCATGGGTGTACTGGACATAGGGCCCCGTTTTTCCTTCAAAATTGAAGGCCTCGTCCCATTTAAAGTTTACTTCACGGGTACGGTGCTGCTTGAGATCGTTAAAGACAATGGCACCGATGCCAACCGCTTTGGCAACTTCAGCTTTGTTGGGCAGGGTGGGGTTCTTTTGGTTAATAATCTCTTCCGCTTTCTTGATGGCTTGCTCAAGGACTTCGTTGAGCAGCACGCCTTTGCCCTTGCGGGTGGAACCAATTTCCCCCTCAATTTTCATAACCCCGAAGTCGATGTGATGGCAGCGCTTGGCGAACTCATAGCCCATCCGCTCCAAAACGGCAAACACTTGTTGGAAATGGAGGGATTGACGCTGATCGACCACATATAAAATTTTCTCCGGATTGAAGCGCTCGTAGCGGTACAGGGCTGCTGCGATATCCCTGGTGGCATAAATGGAAGCCCCGTCACTCTTTTTAATAATGCAAGGGGGAATATTGTAATCATCCAGGCGCACCACCAGCGCCCCTTCACTCTCTTCCAGCAACCCTTTAGCTTGGAGCTCTTCTATAACTTCCTCCATTTTTTCCCCGTAATAACTTTCTCCCAGATAGTGGTCAAAAGTGACGCCCAGCAAACGGTAAATCTTTTCAAATTCTTTTAAGCTCTCCTCTTTAAACCATTGCCAGAGACGGACAGCTTGCTCATCGCCGTCTTCAAGCTTTTTAAACCAGAGCCGCCCTTCTTCTTCCAACTCGGGATTTTTTTCCGCCTCTTCATGAAACTTCACATAAAGATGTACCAGTTCCGTGAGGGGATCAGCCTTGATTTTTTCATCGTCACCCCATTTAAAATAGGCGGCTAAAAGCTTGCCAAACTGGGTTCCCCAGTCCCCGAGATGATTCATACGCTCCACTTGGTAGCCCAGCGCAGCATAGGTATTGGCCAGGGCCTGGCCAATCATGGTTGAACGGATGTGGTAGAGTTTAAAATGTTTGGCAATATTGGGAGAGGAATACTCAACCACCACGGTTTTGTTGGCCCCGATTTGATAATCGGCCAGTTGATCCCTGACACTTGAGGCCAGCACTTGTTCAGCCAGCTGCTGACGGTCGAAAAAGAAATTGAGGTAAGGACCTGCTGCTTCCACTTTTGAAAAACCTGCTGCAGCCAGGTTTGCTGCTGACAGTTTGCCGGCCAATTCTCCTGCAATCAGGGCTGGTGACTTTTTGAAGTGTTTAGCCAATTGAAAACAGGGAAAAGCGAGATCTCCCTGCTCTCTGGAAGGGGGCGTCTCCAGCACGGAGAAAATCTGTTGCTCATCTAAATCAAGAAGCGGTTTTAAGAGCTTGACAACTTGTTTTTTCATGTTCGTTTGCCTCCTAAACTTTAAAACCCCTCGCCTGAGTCATGGCAAGAGGTTGCATCATCTGCTATGTAGCGGACTAGAGCGGTTCGCTTCCTATTATACTGAACTGAATGCACCAAAATCAAGTCTACTGGTTCATTGGTTGTTCTAAACTGGCCAGATTCAGCATAGATTAACTAGTGTTTACGGGATTGTTCGACAACGAATGTCGCCCTTTTTTGCTAAAAAAAGTGTGAGAGAGATGGCAATATTCAACAGCTTCTGAACAAAAGTTAAGCTATACTGGATTCATCTTGGTTTAAGGGAGACCGGACATGCAGCTGTATCTGGACCTGATCTGGTTCTTAAATTTCTGCATTGATTATTTGCTCCTCTGGTTAACGGCCGTCTTACGGAAACTGGAATGTAAAAAATGGAGATTGGCTCTGGCTTCGTTTCTTGGATCCAGTTATGTTTTGTTCCTATTTGTTCCTCCTTTGCAAAGCTATTATACCTTCTGGATTAAAATGCTCTTTTCTGTTGTCATTGTTTATGTTGCCTTTGGATTTGGCAGCATGCAAAGATTTGTCAAATCTTTTTTTACATTTTACTTTGTTTCGTTTGTCAGCGGCGGAGGCCTCTTGGCCGTTCATTATATTTTGCAGAGCAATCACCAGCTGCTAAAGGGCATGGTGGCTACCCAGTCTGGCGGATACGGAGACCTGATTTCCTGGCTATTTGTTGCTGTTGGTTTTCCAATTATGTACTGGTTTAGCCGCAGCCAATGGCAGTCTATTGAACGGACAAAATTAAAGGAACAGGTGCTCGTCCAGGTTCAAGTGAAAGTCGGTGGTCAGCATGTGAACTGTCAAGGGCTAGTAGATACAGGAAACCAGCTGTATGAACCGTTTACAAAAAAACCGGTTATGATCATGGAGGCAGAGGTACTGAAGGCGGTGATGCCCCGCAAGCTGTTAGAGGCAGTTCAGGAAGGCAGGGCGGTATATGAGTGGGATAAGCTTGAGGTTCCCAATCTCTGGCTGGCACGCCTGTCATTGATTCCTTACCGGGGGGTGGGTCAGGGGATGGAGATGATGCTGGCCTTTAAACCGGATGAAGTGACCATTATCACCTCTCTAGGGTGCTTTCAAACCAAGCAGGTCTTAATCGGCATCAATGACCAGCCGCTGGCTGCCGACGGTTTGTTTCAGGCCATCGTTCATCCAGATCTTATTGGTTCGGGTCAAAAGACAAGGACACAGTTCAGGGAGGCGATAAAATGCTGATAACAAAAATTAAAATGACCTTGATGCTGTTTTGGTATCGTTTGCTGTTGTTTTTGGGGATTAAAGCCGAAGAGATCTACTATATTGGAGGAAGCGAAGCCTTGCCTCCACCGTTGACCCGTGATGAAGAAGAGCACTTATTATCCAAATTATCGACTGGAGACCGGGCTGTACGGGCCATGCTGATTGAGCGTAATCTGCGCTTGGTGGTTTACATTGCCCGCAAGTTTGAAAATACGGGAATCAATATCGAAGACTTAATCAGCATAGGCACCATCGGCCTGATTAAGGCGGTCAACACCTTTGATCCGGATAAAAAAATTAAGTTGGCCACCTATGCATCCCGTTGCATTGAAAATGAAATTTTGATGTTCCTGAGGCGGAATAACAAGATCAGAGCTGAAGTTTCATTTGACGAACCGCTCAATGTGGATTGGGACGGCAATGAGCTTCTATTGTCTGATGTGCTGGGGACCGACAATGATACCATCCATCGCGGTATTGAGGAAGAAGTGGAAAAGAAATTGTTGCACAAAGCCCTGCACAAATTATCCGAAAGGGAAAAAACAATTATGGAATTGCGCTTTGGTCTAAGAGACGGAGAAGAGAAAACACAAAAAGACGTGGCTGATATGTTGGGGATTTCCCAATCTTACATTTCCAGGCTGGAAAAGCGTATTATTAAGCGGTTGCGGAAAGAATTTAAAAAAATGATGTGAAAAAACGCCTCTTTTTCCCCTTCAAAAGCCAATGCATATTTTTTCCCTCCTAGGGGATACTTAACACTAACTTAGCTCCACTAGGAGGGAACAGCAGAATGAGCAGACACAAAGTTGAGATATGTGGAGTGGATACCTCTAAACTGCCTGTACTGACTAACAAAGAAATGAGGGAACTGTTTAAGCAAATGCAAAACGGGGATTACTCAGCCCGGGAAAAACTGATTAACGGCAATTTGCGCCTTGTTTTAAGCGTGATCCAGCGTTTTAACAACCGGGGGGAATATGTGGATGATCTGTTTCAAGTCGGTTGTATCGGACTGATGAAGTCGATTGATAATTTTGATCTCAGTCAAAACGTGAAGTTTTCCACTTATGCTGTTCCGATGATTATTGGTGAAATCCGCCGCTATCTGCGTGACAACAATCCCATCCGTGTCTCCCGTTCGTTGCGGGATATTGCCTATAAAGCACTGCAGGTGCGGGATCAGCTCACCAATGAGCATTCCCGAGAGCCCACAGTACAAGAAATTTCAGAAGTATTAAACGTTCCTAAGGAAGATGTGGTCTTTGCCCTAGATGCGATACAAGATCCTGTCTCTTTGTTTGAGCCGATATACCATGACGGGGGAGATCCCATTTTCGTTATGGACCAAATCAGTGATGACAAAAACAAAGATTATCAGTGGGTGGAGGAAATTGCCCTTAAGGAAGCGATCCACCGGCTGAATGAAAGGGAAAAGGCCATATTATCCATGCGCTTTTTTGAAGGAAAAACACAGATGGAAGTGGCCAATGAAATTGGCATCTCCCAGGCCCAAGTGTCACGTTTGGAAAAAGCAGCGATTGCCCAAATGCAAAAATACGTGCAGGTGAATTTGTAAAAGTTTCATGCCCTGGTCATTTGGACGAAGAGTAAACGGGGTAAGCCAATCATATGCTTCAGGCCGCTAACATTGAGTGTCTGGCGAGACCGCTTCGGCCAGTCAATCAATGGTTGGCGGCCGTTATTTTTTAGTGGACTTTTTTCTTTTAGCCTCATATACATAAAACATAAAAGTGTGCTTCAAGTAAAACCTCGTGTGGGTGGGGACGCCAATGATTAAGATATCTGAACTGCAAACCAAGGATGTGGTGAATATTGCAGATGGAAAAAATTTAGGAGCTGTGTATGATTTGGAGATCAATTTGCAACATGGGCGAATCGATGCCATTATTTGTCCTGGCCCCGGAAAGTTTTTCGGGTTGTTTTCCAATGGGAAAGACATTGTCATCCCCTGGCGTAACATTATAAAGATAGGCAGTGATGTGATCCTGGTGAAGCTGGATTCCTCCCAATATGACTTAGAGGAAGAAAAGGAAGGCCAAGCCTCTAACCCTGAACCCCCAGTTTACCGCCCGTATTCCCAGCCATAAGTCACCTTTTGCTGCGGGACAAGCGCTGGTGAAGACTTTTTACTCTGTATCTATTGAGCATTTGACTATATTTTTATAAGATAAGGTTAAAAGGAGCGTCGCTGAAATGACCACTCAGGAGGTTTTCGCTTTTTACACTGACCATTTCTTGATACCAACAGGCTGGACCACAGACTATCCCTGGCTGGTGGCTGGCTTTACCACCCGGAAAGGTGGGGTCAGCCAGTTTCCTTTTTCTTCGTTCAATTGCGCCCTTCATGTGGGAGATTCTGTACAAGCAGTGCTTGCCAACCGCCAGCGTCTGGTTGAACAGCTGGGGTTAACCCTAGACGACATGGTGTGTGGTGAACAAGTGCACGGTGTCGAACTATACTATGTGCGCCCTGGTGATAAAGGGAGGGGCAGCCGCACGCGTGAAAGCGCCATTCCAGGAGTTGACGGGTTGTATACCGACTATCCTTCAATCCTGTTAACTTCTTTTTATGCTGACTGTGTGCCGTTATATTTTATCGATGTTCGTCTTAGGGTGGTCGGGTTGGCCCATGCCGGCTGGAAGGGAACTGTCGGCCAGATCGGCCCCAAAATGGTCAGGCGCTGGAAGAAACAATTTGGAAGCCGTCCCCAAGACATCAAAGTGTTGATTGGGCCGTCTATCGGCGGCTGCTGTTATGAAGTGGATGACCGGGTCATTAGCGCCCTGGAGCCACTGAAGGGCTGTTTCACAGACGAGGTCATTCTTCCTAAACCCAACGGCAGATATATGTTAGATCTGAAACAGCTTAATCATGATTTGTTAAAGCAGGCAGGGATTCCCCAAGCCAATATTGAGGTGTCGGGCTGGTGCACCAGTTGCCGGACGGATTTGTTTTTCTCTTACCGTAAAGAACAAGGCCGAACAGGCCGCCTGGCTAGTTTTATTATGATCAAGTAAAGCGATGTGGTCAGAGTCACGAGAGGAGGGTTCGCACTTGAGTATTTATGATCGATGGTTAAAAGTGAGGGACAATATTGAGCGAGCCTGTGCCAAGAGCGGCCGCCGCCCGGAAGAGATTACTGTGGTGGCGGTCACTAAATATATGTCCCTCGAACAGATGCAAGAGGTTTTTGACGCTGGCCTCGAACATGTAGGTGAGAATAAAGCACAGGATGCGCTTAAAAAATGGGAACAATTGGGTCACCGGGGGACCTGGCATTTCATTGGCCATTTGCAATCCAATAAGGTGAAATATGTGATTGATAAATTCCGTTACATTCACTCCTTGGACAGGCATTCTTTAGCCAAAGAAATTGAAAAAAGGGCGTCCAGGCACGGACTCTCCATCCCTTGTTTCATTCAAGTTAATGTTTCTGGAGAAGCATCAAAGCACGGGCTTCACCCGGAAGAGGTGGAAAGCTTCATTGAGGATTTGGTTGAGTTTAAGCACATTATCCCCATTGGCTTAATGACCATGGCGCCGCATGTGGAGGACCCTGAACAAACCCGGCCTGTTTTTGCCCGGTTGAAGGAATTGCAACTTCGTTTACAAGGCAAAAAGTATCCCCATGCCCCATTAACCGAATTGTCTATGGGGATGTCCAATGATTACACCATTGCTGTGGAAGAAGGAGCCACTTATCTCCGTTTAGGTTCTTGTTTAATGGGAAGATAATCAGTATCCTATATGAGGGGGTACATACATAGGTGTGGGCATACCAAGATCATTCGTGGCAACAGTATGAGGAAATGAGGTGATGAAATGAAATCCTTTTTGATTGAATTTGTCAACACATTTTTCTTTGTCTATACCCTGATGATGTTTATTTACATTTTGATGTCCTGGATTCCCAATTTACGCCAGTCTGCCTTCGGTGAATTACTAGGCAAGTTTGTGGAGCCCATCCTTGCCCCATTCCGTAAAATTATTCCACCCATCGGTTTTATTGACATTTCTCCTATTGTCGCTTTTATTGCTCTGCGGTTTGCGCATAACGGCGCATTAGCCTTAATTGACATGCTGTTGTAAGGAGCCCTTGCTATGGAGCAGCTGGAACAGCATTTCCGTCCTGAAGAGCGCCCCTTTGTGGAACGGATGGCCGAGTGGGCCGAACTTGTCAGAGAGCGCCATCACCCTCGCTTAACCCCTTTTTTAAATCCCAGGGAGCAGCTGATCATTCGCTCCGTAGTGGGACATGCACCGGATGTGAAGGTCAAATTGTGGGGCGGATTTCAGCAGGCAGAGCGTAAAAGGGCATGGATTATTCCCGACTATTTGGATGTCACCTGGGATGAATTTCAGCTGGCATTGCTTAACATTAAAGCCAGTCAGTGGGTAAACGTCACCCATCGGGATGTCCTCGGCTCGCTGTTAGGATTGGGGCTGAAACGGGAGGTTGTGGGTGATATTTTGATCACACCTGAGACCATACAGGTGATTGTAGTCCAGGAAATGGAGGAGTATATCCGGTTGCACCTCACCCGCATCGGACGCCACCAAGTCCAGGCTGAAAAGGCAGATTGGTCGGCTTTAACTGTCCCAGAAGAAGAGTGGCAAGCGGTCACTGCTATTGTCAGTTCCCTGCGTTTGGATGTGATTGTCGCTGAATGCACCCGGCAATCACGGACCAAAGCCGTTCAACTGATCGAATCAGGCAGAGTGAAGGTCAATTGGAAAGTGGAGGACCGTCCCGCAGAAGTGCTTAAAGAGGGTGACACCATTTCCATCAAGGGCTATGGACGCTTTTTATTTCAAGAGATTGACAGAAAAACACGAAAAGATAAATTTCGCATTCACCTCGGCTTTAAAAAATGACAGGTGAGCAGGATTTTTGCTCAATCTGTCGAATAAAGTAAGCAAAACAGCAACACCTAAATAAAGATGTGGAGAAGGAGGGGGCACATGGGCTTAACGCCGTTGGACATTCATAATAAAGAATTTAAACGGGTTTTCCGAGGTTATGATGAAGATGAAGTGAATGAGTTTTTGGATTTGGTGATCAAGGAATTTGAGATTTTAATCCGGGAGAAAAAAGAACTAGAAGAAAAAGTGGCTGAAGCGAACGAAAAACTGAGTCACTTCAACAACATTGAAGAAAGCTTGAGCAAAACGATCATCGTTGCTCAGGAAACGGCAGATGAAGTGAAAGCAAATGCCAAAAAAGAGGCTGAATTAATCATTAAAGAAGCAGAGAAAAATGCTGACCGGATTATTAACGAAGCTTTGGCCAAATCCCGTAAAATCGCCATGGAAGTAGAAGAATTAAAAAAACAGGCTTCTATTTTCCGAACCCGTTTCCGCACTTTGTTGGAAGCCCAGCTGGAGATGCTGGAAAATGATGATTGGGACAAGCTGGCCAAAAGCGAGTATAACGAATTGGAAGAGCGGAGGGTATCCCCTTAAATCTTTACATCTTCATGTTCAGACCTATAAATGGCAGGTTGTTTGCTTCTGAAAACGGGCTTGATTCGGGGTTTACTTATGTTTAATATTGACTATAATAAAGTATAAAAAACATGATAGACATGAAAAACGATGAACAGGAGAGTAAATAACCAACGTTTTCTCTAGCGAGCCGGGGATGGTGGAAGCCTGGCGAAAACGGGTTATTGAAGATCACCTGGGAGTTGGCCCACTGAACGTGGAGTAGGTGTGGCCGGAGTGATTCACCTTACGAATCCAGAGTGAACGCAATGCTTTAGAGGTCTTATTTGTTTTTTTCTTGTGTGATGTGATGGGGAGGATTGCGTTTACTAGGGTGGTACCGCGAGAAGCCTCTCGTCCCTAGACGGATGGGAGGTTTTTGTTATTCTGCTGCTCATCCCGTGCTTGTGTCGTGCCAATTAACTGCTCTGTCCCTTACATTTAAATAAGGAAAAACAGGAGGGATTAAAACCAATGGATTACCGTGAGACCCTGCAAGTCATGAAAACAGACTTTCCCATGCGGGCCAATTTGCCCAAACGGGAACCGGAGATTCAAAAGTGGTGGGATGAGATTGATATTTACCGCAAAGTACAGGAACGCACCAAAGGGCGTCCCACTTATATTCTTCACGATGGTCCGCCCTATGCCAACGGGGATATCCATGTGGGCCATGCTCTGAACAAAGTGCTGAAAGATATTGTGGTCCGCTATAAATCGATGACAGGTTATCATGCCCCGTATGTACCTGGCTGGGATACCCATGGTTTACCCATTGAACATGCCGTCATTAAAAACGAAAAAGTGGACCGTAAAAAAGTGGGTATCATTAAGTTCAGACAGCTTTGCAAACAGTATGCGGAAAAATATATCAACCGGCAGCGGGAACAATTTAAACGACTTGGCGTGCGTGGGGATTGGGATAATCCATACATTACTTTCCAGCCCGAATACGAGGCCCGGCAAATCAAAGTATTTGGGGAAATGGCCAAGAAAGGATACATCTATAAAGGACTAAAACCGGTCTACTGGTCACCGTCATCCGAATCTGCCCTGGCCGAAGCTGAAATCGAGTATAAAGACAAACGCTCTCCCTCCATCTATGTGGCCTTTAAAGTGAAAGATGGCAAAGGTAAGCTGGATGAGGATACGGAAGTTGTGATCTGGACGACCACGCCGTGGACCATCCCAGCTAACCTGGCTATTGCTGTGCATCCCGAGTTTGAATATGCCCAGATTCGCGTGAAAGGTCAAAAATATCTGGTGGCCAAGGGATTGTTGGAGCAACTGGAAAAAGAACTGGAATGGGAAGGTTATGAGCTGCTCAAGACTTTTAAAGGGGAAGAATTAGAATATGTGATCACCCGTCATCCGTTGTATGACCGTGAATCCCCTGTCATTTTGGGCGAGCATGTGACACTTGAATCTGGTACAGGCTGTGTCCATACAGCTCCAGGCCATGGGGAAGAAGACTTTTATGTGGGGCAGAAATACAAATTGGGTGTTTTAAGCCCCATTGATGACCGCGGTTACTTTACTGAAGAAGCCCCAGGGTTTGAAGGACTGTTCTACGATGAGGCCAACAAAGTGATTACCCAGAAGCTGGATGAAGCAGGGGCTTTATTGAAGCTCTCCTTTATTACCCACTCTTATCCCCATGACTGGCGGAGCAAAAAGCCCGTTATTTTCCGGGCTACTGAACAATGGTTTGCCTCCATTGACGGGTTCCGTGAACAAATGCTGGAGGAAATCAAGAAAGTCAAATGGGTGCCAGCCTGGGGAGAAACCCGTATTTACAATATGGTCCGGGACCGGGGAGACTGGTGTATCTCCCGCCAGCGGGTTTGGGGTGTGCCCATTCCCATTTTCTACTGTCAAGAGTGCCATAAAGAAATTATTACTGATGAAACGATTGAGCATGTTTCCAATATCTTTCTTAAAGAAGGTTCTGATGCGTGGTATGAGAAAGAAGAGCAGGAGCTCTTGCCGGAAGGGTTTAAATGTCCCCATTGCGGTTCAACCTCATTTAAAAAAGAAATGGATACCATGGATGTCTGGTTTGACTCTGGCTCTTCCCATGAGGCGGTGTTGAAACAAAGGGAAGATCTCACTTGGCCGGCTGACCTCTATCTGGAAGGCACTGACCAATCCCGGGGGTGGTTCAACTCCTCTCTGTCTACGTCTGTGGCGGTAAATGGCCAGGCACCCTATAAAACCGTGCTGGGCCATGGTTTTACCTTAGACGGGGAAGGGCGTAAAATGTCCAAATCCCTAGGGAATGTGATTGTTCCCCAAAAGGTCATGGATCAGCTGGGTGCAGACATCTTGCGTTTGTGGGTCTCTTCCGTTGAATATACACAGGATGTGCGTATCTCCGATGAGATCTTGAAACAAATTGCCGAAGTGTATCGCAAAATCCGCAACACCTTGCGCTTTATGCTGGGTAACTTGGCCGACTTTGACCCTGAGAAGGACCGGGTTGCGCGGGAAGATTGGTCGGAGCTGGACCGCTTTATCATGTTGAAAGCCCAGCAGGTGTTAAAAAGAGTGCACCAGGCTTATGAGGATTTCCAATTCCACAATGTGTACACTACGATCCATAATTTTTGCACGATTGAATTGAGCGCTTTTTACCTGGATGTGTCCAAAGACTTATTGTATACAGAGGCACCCCCATCCACAGCACGCCGGGCAACGCAAACGGTGATCTATGACATTTTAACCATGTTGGTTAAATTGCTCACGCCGATCATACCCCACACAACCGAGGAAGTGTGGAAGTTTATTCCCGGCGTTCAGGAAGAAAGCGTGCAGTTGACAGACTTCCCGGAAGTGGATGAGTCTTACTTTGATGAGGGGTTGGAACAAAAGTGGAATGCGTTTATGAAGGCCAGGGACGAAGTGCTTAAGGCGCTTGAAGTGGCCCGTAAAGAAAAAGTGATTGGCTCATCACTCGGCGCTAAAGTGCATATTTATCCGGATCAAGCCAACTACGAATTATTAAAACAGTTTACGAACCTGGACAAGTTGTTTATCGTTTCTCAGGTCAACCTGCATGGGCACGAAGACAAAGCGCCTGACAATGCCCTTAGCCTGGAAGGCATGAAGGTGCATGTGCAACCAGCAGAAGGTGAAAAATGTGAACGCTGTTGGGTGGTGACCCCTGATCGGGGACAGGATGAGCAACACCCCACCCTTTGCCCGCGCTGTGCCAGCATCGTGAACGAACACTACCAACATCTCATTCAGGCTTAAAAAAGCTGGACTGTCAAACGTCAGTGAAAATGTCATATTAATTCGTCAGTAAAAATGTCATATTGATACCTTCATCCCTTGCACAAGACTAGCCTGTTACGCTCACGAAATCAAGGGTAAAGGCTTTCGCCCTCGTTGCACTCGCCCTTGATTTCGTTCGCTGCTCAGGCTGTATGGTCATTAAGGGATGAAGGTCCCTGTATCAGCTTGGCGCTGTCTGACTACACCTCGCAGTCTCTGGTGCTTCTTTTGGGTTAAACAGTGGTTTCCGCCAAGGATGATTTTCGTCAGGCTTATGGGGCTTTCGCTCTGAGCCCGCTTTTTGTTTTGACGGGGCAGCCTGGCGTTTAGGTTTAGGTATTTCCTTCAACGCATAGGCTTTGCCCTTGTACCACAAAAAGAGTCTTCCATCCAGTGTCTGACGCACCTCTACGCGTGTTTTGGGCGGAATAACGGTTTTCTGGCTGTCCTCAGCAACAACATAGGTTTTGTGATCAAAGGACAGTGTTTGTCCCGTTCCTAAGGTACGCCAATGACGGTAGCATAAAATCAGATCTAAATCTGGTTGGTTTTGTTCCAGCGGAACAAAAGCGCTATGGGGATCAGTCGGTTCAACAGCAAAAGCTTTGTTGTGTTCCTCGATTAACTCGGGTAAGACACGATTGGCTTCCTCAATGGAATCCACTCCACGAAGACGTAATTCAACAATCCAGCGGTCCTGGAGTGTTTCAAACAGCCGTTCTATCCGTCCCTTGGCTTGTGGGGTATGGGCCTGGATGTGTTCAATGCCAAGATCTCTCAGTGCTTGGCCAAATTGCGACAATGGCTTGGACTCCCCTGCCAGTTCTTGCTCAATCGTGAGCTTGTCATGAGGGGAACGGAAGATCATGTGCCGATCGGAATAGATGCTCATGGGGATGCCCTCCCGTTCAATCATTTGCCGGGTTAAGAGGAAATATCCTTCAGTGTCCTCCTGTGGACGGAAAACAGCGGCCACAATTCTTCCTGTGGCATCATCAATAGCGGCCAAAAGACACATGG